>JANXUO010000237.1 GCA_025356245.1 Hymenobacter sp. | reverse complement strand
TGCTGCTGGTGGCCAACGGGGCGCAGTCGGCCTTTGCGCGGCAGGTGGCCGGCCACGCCCTCGAGCCCAACCACCACTGCGCCGGCCTGCGGGCTTACTACCGCAACGTGCAGGGCCTCAGCCCCGACAACTTCATCGAGTTGCACTTCATCAAGGAATTTCTGCCCGGCTACTTGTGGGTGTTTCCGCTGCCCAATGGCCAGGCCAACGTGGGCGTGGGGATGCTCTCGGCCACGGTGGCGGCCAAAAAAATCAACCTCCGCCAGCGCCTCGACGAAATACTGGCCACCCATCCGGCCCTGGCCCCGCGCTTTGCCCAGGCCGAGCGGCTGGGGCCGGTGCGCGGCTTCGGCCTGCCGTTGGGCAGCAAGCGCCGCGCCCTCTCCGGCCCCGGCTACCTGCTGCTCGGCGATGCCGGCTCCCTCATCGACCCGTTTTCGGGCGAGGGCATTTCGCACGCCATGGTGAGCGGCCGCCACGCCGCGCACTGGGCTACCCAGGCCCTTGAGGCCCAAAATTTCACCCCCGAATTTTTGCGAAATTACGACCAGGCTGTGTACAACCGCCTGGGCCAGGAGTTGCGCCTGAGCCGGGTGATGCAGCGCCTGCTCAACTTCCCCAGCCTATTTAACTTTATCGTGAACCGCGCCCTGAACAACCCCACGCTGGCCGAAACCCTCTCGATGATGTTCCTTGATTTGGACCTGCGCGAGCGCCTGCGGCGGCCGGGATTTTACTTTAAGTTGCTGTTTGGGTAGGGACCTAGCGTCGCTTGGGGGCCACGGCTGCTTTGACCGGTGCCGCCGTTTTGGCGGGCGCAGGCATTCCTTCGTTGCCAACGTATTGGCGCAGGCTTTTCTTGGCTTCGGGGTTCAGCTTGGCGGCCATTTCGAGGTCGTGCCGGGCTTCCTTCGGGCGGTCGAACGAGGCGAAGCTTATGCCGCGGTACTCCCAGGCGTCGGCAAAGGTTGAGTCGAGCTTGATGGCGCGGGTAAAATCGGGCACGGCGGCCTTGTACTGGTACATCTGCATCTTGGCCACGCCGCGCCCGAAGAGCGACTCCTTATCGTCGGGTCGGTACTTGATGGCAATGCCAAAATCGTTGGTGGCCAGCTTGTACTGCTTCAACATCAAGCGGTTCACGCCCCGGTTGTAGTAGATGTCGGGGTTGTTGCGGGCGTATTTGGCCGCCAGTGTGTAGATGGGAAGGGCTTCCTTGTAATTTTTGAGGTAGCTGTTGGCCTTGGCCTTTTGCAGCAGCGCCTGCGGGTTCTTAGGGTTCAGCTTGAGGCTTTGGTCGGCCGCCGCCAGCATGAGCTTGTAGTCGGCGTTGGTCATCTTTTTTTCTTTGGCGCGGGCTTCCGAAGCTTCGCGGGCCGAGGGGGCAGTGGGGTCGGCCCGGTCGGCGGCGAGGGCGGCGGCCACCACGGCCGGGTCGGCAGCGCTGGTGGTGCCCGTGGCGGTGGCGACCGTCGGAGGTGTTGCCGCCGAGGCGGCCGTTGCGGCCGGGGCCGTAGCATCGGGAGCCGAGGCCATGGCCCCGACTGAGTCGGGCCGGATTGGGGCAGGCGTAATGGCCGTGACGCGGCTGGCAGTGGGGCGTTCGGTTTCGGTGGTGGTGGCGCAGGAGGCCAGCAGCGCAGCCAGCGCCGTGCCGCTAGCCGTAAGAAGCAGAAAACGTGTGTTCATCAGAAACTTGAATTGAAAAGGCCACACCTTGTTGGCAAGCCAAGCCGCTTATACGCAGTTGCGGGCAAGATGGGTGAATGGTTGGGAAAAGCGCAGCTTACGGGTGTTTTCAACGCGCGGCACCGGCCCGGCCGAGTATCTTTGCAGCAGGGCATTTTCGCCCGGGTTTACCGGTACAATTTATGGCATTGCAATTTGATTTGGTCGTTGTGGGCAGCGGCCCCGGCGGGTACGTGGCGGCCATTCGGGCCTCGCAGCTGGGCCTGAAAGTGGGGGTAATTGAGCGCGAAAGCCTCGGTGGCATTTGCCTCAACTGGGGTTGCATTCCCACCAAGGCCCTACTCAAATCGGCCCAGGTGTACGAATACCTGCACCACGCCCAGGACTACGGCCTCAAAGCCGACAACATCGGCTTCGACTTTGGGGCCGTGGTGAAGCGCAGCCGGGGCGTGGCCGAGGGCATGAGTAAAGGCATCACCTTTCTCTTCAAAAAGAACAAGATTGAAACCGTTTACGGCACCGGTAAAGTGCTGGCCCCCGGCAAGGTGCAAGTCACGAAGGCCGACGGCACCACCGAACTGGTAGAGGCCAAAAGCATCATCCTCGCCACCGGCACCCGCGCCCGCCAGCTCCCGGCCATGCCGATTGACGACGTAAAAATCATCGGCTACCGCAAGGCCATGACCTTGGAGCAGCTGCCCAAAAGCATGGTGGTGGTGGGCTCCGGGGCCATTGGCGTCGAGTTCGCGTACTTCTACCGCACCATGGGCACCGAGGTAACCATTGTGGAGTACCTGCCCCGCATTGTGCCGGTGGAAGACGAGGAAATTTCGCGGCAGATGGAGAAATCCTACCGCAAAATCGGCGTCAACGTCCTCACCAGTGCCGAAGTAACCAAGGTGGACACCAGTGGCCCCGGCTGCCAGGTGACGGTCAAAACCGCCAAGGGCGAGCAACAGATTGCTTGCGACATGGTGCTGAGCGCCGTGGGTGTGCAAACCAACCTCGAAAACATCGGACTTGAAGAGCTGGGCATCAAAACCGAGAAGGGCCGCGTGCTGGTCGATGACTTTTACCAGACCAACGTGCCCGGCATCTACGCCATCGGCGATATCACGCCCGGCCCCGCGCTGGCCCACGTGGCCTCGGCCGAAGGCATTATCTGCGTCGAAAAAATAGCCGGCCACCACCCCGAACCGCTTAATTACCAGAACGTGCCGGGCTGCACCTACGCCTCGCCCGAAATCGCCAGCGTGGGCTACACCGAGGCCGAAGCCAAGGCCAAGGGCTACGACATTTTGGTGGGCAAATTCCCGTTCTCGGCCTCGGGCAAAGCCAGCGCCGCCGGGGCCAAAGACGGTTTCGTGAAGGTCATCTTCGACAAAAAATACGGCGAGTGGCTGGGCGCCCACATGATTGGGGCCAACGTAACCGAACTGATTGCCGAAGTGGTAGTGGCCCGCAAGCTCGAAACCACAGGCCACGAAATCATCAAGGCCATCCACCCACACCCCACCATGAGCGAGGCGGTAATGGAAGCCGCCGCCGCTGCCTACGGCGAGGTTATCCACTTGTAGTTCAGCGGTAAATAGTGGTCGGGCGAATTCCGCGAAGCGGTTCGTCCGGCCACTGCCGCAGGCTGCCCCAGAACGGCCTCGTTGCGAATGCAAGCGCGAGTCGTTCAATCCGCAGTGGCCGGACGAACCGCTTCGCGGAATTCGCCCGACCACTGCCCAACGCCATCACCCGCTACCCCATGAAAACTATTTTTGCCACGCTCCGGCTGCTGTCAGCGGTGCTGCTCGTTGCGGCGGGCCTGCTGACTTCGGCCTGCAAGAAAGAAGAGGTTAAGTCGGACGACGAAACCATTCAAAACTACCTCAGCAGCAACAATATCACCACGGCGCAGAAGCAGCCATCGGGGTTGTACTACGTGCCCGTACTGGCCAATCCGGCCGGGGTGCGGGCAGTGGCTACCAAGACGGTATCGGTGCTTTACACCGGCCGGCTGATGGACGGTACCGTATTCGATGCGTCGGCCAACAACAATAACGTGCCCATTAGCTTTGTGCTGGGTACCGGGCGGGTTATTGCGGGTTGGGACGAAGGCATTGCCCTGATGCACAAGGGCGAAAAGGCTCAGCTGCTCATCCCCTCAGCCCTGGCTTACGGCAGCCGGGGGGCTGGTAGTTCCATTCCGCCCAACGCCGTGCTGCGCTTCGATGTCGAGCTAACCGACGTGCGTTAGATGGGTATGCTTGGCCGGGCATCGGCCCCGCCAACAGTGTAGCCAGCTTGCAAGCAACTGCCGTAGTAGCCGTTTCCAAAGCCCGCACGGGCCGCGTATCTTTGCCGTTCTCCCAGCCTAAAGACTTCTCCCAAGTATATGAAATTCATTGTTTCGTCGTCGGCGCTGCTCAAGCAGCTGCAAAGCATCAACGGCGTGGTTACGAACAACCCGGTCGTACCCATTCTGGAGAATTTTCTGTTCGAGATTGAGGATGGCAAGCTCACCATCACGGCTTCCGACCTGGAAACGAGCATGGTGACGGAGCTGGCCGTGGAGGCCCGCGACAGCGGACGCATTGCTGCCCCGGCCCGCATCCTGCTCGATACTCTCAAAAACCTGCCCGACCAGCCCGTGACGTTCACGCTGGATGAGGAAACCTACACCATCGAGATTGGCTCGGCCAACGGCCGCTACAAGCTGGCGGGCGAAAATGCCGCCGACTTCCCCCGCGTGCCGGTGGTGAAAGGTTCGGCCCCGGTCGAAATTCCGTCGTCGTCGCTGGCGCGGGCCATCAACAAAACCATCTTCGCCGTTAGCACCGACGAGCTGCGTCCGGCCATGACCGGCGTCCTTATTCAGTTGGCTGACAGCCAGATAACTTTCGTGGCCACCGACGGCCACCGCCTGTTGCGCTACCGCCGGCAGGACGTGGGCGCGGGCCAAACCGCCAACCTCATTGTGCCGCGCAAAGCCTTCAACCTGCTCAAGAGCGCCTTGCCCTCCGAGGCCACGCCGGTCCGCATCGAGTTCAACCAGAGCAACGCCTTTTTCAGCTTCAACCAGATGCGCCTCGTGTGCCGGCTGATTGACGAGCGCTACCCGGATTACGAAAACGTCATTCCCGTCAGCAACCCCAACAAGCTTACCATCAACCGCCAGGAAATTCTTGGTTCGGTGCGCCGCATCAGCATCTACGCCAACAAAACCACCCACCAGGTGCGCTTGCGCTTGGCCGGCTCCGAGCTCACGGTATCGGCCGAGGACCTTGATTTCAGCAACGAGGCTAACGAGCGTCTGGCCTGCCAATACGACGGCGAGGACATGGAAATCGGCTTCAACGCCCGCTTCCTGCTCGAAATGCTGTCCAACATCGACTCCGAAGAAATTACCCTCGAACTCAGCACGCCCAACCGCGCCGGCCTGCTGATGCCCGCCGCTGCCGACGACAACGAAAGCATCCTAATGCTGGTGATGCCGGTGATGCTGAATAATTACGTCTGAGACCGCAGATTCGAACGAATTTAACGGATGGAACGGATACGCCGCTGGCGCGGCTGATTAGCCTCGTGGGCGTACTCTTGTGAGCGTACTATAGCTTTGTTCGATTTGCGTTCGTCGTTTCGCATTCAGGCCCTTGTTTCGCTTGTCGTGGTGAGTGCCTTGCTCAAAAACAAAAAAACTCGCTCACCCGCGGCTAGCCAGCCGCGCCAGCGGCGTATCCGTTCCATCCGTTAAATCCGTTTGAATCTGTGGTCAAGTCAGAAATACGTTTCAGCATTGCGCTGGACGAAAATAAAGTGCCCGAGGCAATTAGCTGGTCGGCGACGGCGGCGGGGCCAGAAATTCATTTCGCCAAGGCGATAAACATTGCGCTTTGGGACCGGGAGCAAGCCGGAACGATGAAAATTGACCTCTGGACAAAGGACATGCCGGTGGATGACATGAAGCGCTTCTGCGTCGATAACATCGGCTCGATGGCCGAAAATATCATCACCGCTACCAGCGACCGCAAAATGGGCGAGATGATGAAGGAGTTTTGCAAGCGCCTGAGTGACTACTTGGACGAAACCGAAGGGCAGCCGCAGTAATAGCGCAGGTTTTGAGTCGCGTATGGGCCATGTGCTTATGCCAGGTTGCCACAGTCACCAAAAAAAGCCTTGCAATTTGCAAGGCTTTTTCTTTTCACAATCTTGGCTGAAAACCCGCGTCCCGGCTACCGGCGGGCGTTGCGGCCCAGGTTGCCGGCGGGGCGCACGGGGGCAGCTTTGGCGGGGCCGATGGTGGCATCGTTAGCCCGCACCGGGGAGGGGTTTTGCACCGATTTGATGAAGGCCGCCTGCGAAGGGTTGGCCACAAACTCATCGTCGTATTTGTTGTAGCGCTTGCGCGAATCGTAATAATCACTGTATTGGTCGGTGCTGAGGACGGCCAGCAGCTCGCGGTCGCGCTCGCGGTACACCGCGGCGTTTTGCTGCTGGAGCAGCTTGGCGTCGGCAGCGCTCTGGCGCTGGTTGGCTTCGAGCTTGGCTATTTTTTCTTCGTTGATGGCGCGTAGGCGGGTGGCCTGGTAGCCGTTGAGGCGCAGGTCGCGCACCATTTGGTCGGAGAGGCGGGCGGCGCGGGCCTGCAGCGGGTTCAGGCGCGGGCTGGGCTGGGTTTTGTCCTGCACGGCGGTAGGAGCGGGCAGCGTCTGGGCGGTGGCGGCAGTGGCTAACGCACTCGTTAGCAAAACGGCCAGGGCAAATGTTAATTTCATCGGGCCAGAAAAGGTGGAGTTAAAAAATTTGGTTTGCCAACGCCTACGGCCTAGACAAGTGGCTTATTAACGGGGAATACGGCTGGCCGGTTCGATTGGATGAACGCCTAAAACTGATTTTTCCACATCATCGACTCCACCGGGCGGTTGGTGCGGTGGTTGTATTTAGCGTTGGGCTTGCGGTTGTAGAAGGTGTTGACGTCGCCTTGCACCATGAAGTAGATGAGCTGGCCGATGGGCATCCCGGCATATACCCGCACGGGCATGGAGACACTGATTTCCAACGTCCAGTGGTTGCAGAAGCCCACGTCGCCCTTGCCGGCGGTGGCGTGAATATCGATGCCGAGGCGGCCCACGCTGCTCTTACCTTCGAGGAAAGGCACGGTGGCGTGGGTTTCGGTGTACTCCTCCGTTACGCCCAGGTAAAGGGTGCCGGGTTGGAGCACGAAGCCCGTCACAGAGTCAATTTCAAAATGGTCGATTTCGTTGTGCTCGCGGGCGTCCAGCACGGCATTGCGGTAGGTGGCGAGGTAACGGCCTAAGTGAACGTCGTAAGAGTTGGTGCCCAGGCAGCTATGGTCGTAAGGCTCGATAACGATGGTGCCCTTTTCGATTTCGGCGAGGATTTGCTGGTCGGTAAGAATCATTTGCAGTGCTCCGTGCTTATTGAAAAAAAATGTCTAGCCTTTGGTTGGTGCCAGGCACTAAGCACCAATCACTAAGAACCAATAACTAGCGGCGGGGCAGGGCTTCATCTTCCTCATCGTGCTCGCTGGGGTACTGGGGCTCGTCTTCGGGGTCGGTTTCGTCGTGGTAGCGGTCTTCGCGGTAGTTGTCGGCCGGGCGGGGGGGGCGCATTTTAGCCATGAAGCTGCGGGCTGTAACGGGGGGCTCTTCGGGCTCGGGCTCGGAGGCGAGGCGGTTAATGCGCCGGTTAATAGCGGGTAAGGTGTTGACAATAAGATAGCCCAGGAGTAATGTGTTGGCCACCACGAAAAGCAGTGTGAAATAATCGAGCCAGTCGTGATGGGCCGCGGGGCCGCGGGGGGCCTCGGCTTCGGGCAGGGCAG
>JANXUO010000202.1 GCA_025356245.1 Hymenobacter sp. | reverse complement strand
GCGCTGCCCGCCGCCACGGCCCTGCCCGCCGCCTACGCCGCCCTGCTCGCCGACGGCATCCTGCGCGAGGAGCGCGGCCTGGGAGCCTTCGGCGAACTGACGCTTTACGTGCGCTTCGGCCACGAAAACCTGCTCGAGTTTTTGGTGGCCCGCCACCTGCTGGCCGAAGCCGGGCAGCTTGGCTCTGGTTTGCTGCAAAGCGTGGCCGCCGACTACGCCCACTCCGGCCGCCGCGTCGAGTTGCTGAAGTGGCTGCTGCTCTTCGGCTTGCAGCACCAGGCGTATGCTGCCCTGGCCGACGTGTTCGGGCTGCCGCTCGAGGAGTACGAGCTGCACGCCCTCTCGCACTTTTTGGGTTTGGAGTTGCGCGGTGCCCCGGCCGCCGCCGCCGCGCTGCTGCCGCTGCTGGCCGCCCGCCCCGCCGCCCAAACGTACTTCTTCGAGCGGTTCGTGGACGTGGCCAACCTCAACCGGGGCTACGGCGCGGCCCTGGCCCACTACCTGCGCCACAAGCACACGCCCGAGGCGCGGCTTTTCGGCCACAGCCTGCGTCACCTGGGGGCGCTGCTGGGCCGCGACGCGCCCGCCGCCCGCGCCGAGCTGGCCGCCCTGCGGGCCGTGCCCCTGGGGCCGGGCATCCACCCGTTTCCGATGGGGCGGCGCATGGCCGAGCTGGTGCTGCACGGCCATTTCGTGGACCCCGCCGCCGCCGTGCCGCTGGCCGCCGCCGCCGACATCCCGGTCCAGACCGAGCCCATCACCGGCTTCTCGGCCGGGTACCACTACTTCGTGGCCGAGGCCCTGTTCCTCACCGGCCGCCATGCCGACCAGCTCGCGCTGCTGGCCGACGCGCACCGCCGCCACCCCGCCCTGCGCCAGCAACCCGACAACCTCTTCGCCCAGCTCCTGCTGGCCTACGAGGCCGTGGCCTTGCACGGCACCGGCCATACCACCGCTGCCCTGGCCCTGCGCGGGCAGCTGCTGCTGACCAAAATCCTGCCCCAATACAGCTGGTTCAAAGACTATTACGAGGTCCTGCACTGGCTCACCGAGTTGCCCTTTGCCGCAGGCGAAGCCGCCGAAACCCTGCGGGCGGACCTCGAAGCCTTCGCCCGCCAGCGCCGGATGCCGCTGCTGGCCGAGCTGGCCGCCCAGGCGGTGCCCGCCGTGCTGGCCTGACGGGCTTCCCAACGACGGCCGGCTCCTGGCCGGTGCCGAGATGGTGTGGCGCGTCAAAAAGCACTGGCCCACTACAGCTGGCCAAGCACCACGACAATCCGCCGGAAGGGCGTATCGCCCTCGTAGCCAGTCAAATAGTACACCCCAGCCGCGAGGTTTTCCAGGTGCAGCACCAGCTCGCCGGTGGCGGAAGGGTCGTAGTTGAGCGCCGCTTCCTGCCCCAGTACGTCGTGGAGGCCGAGGCGCGTGATGGCGGCGCCCTTGCCCGAGCCAGCCAGCACGGCCCGGCCGGTTGTTGGGTTGGGGTAGAGGCTGACGGCCGACTTTTCGCCGCTTTTGCTGGCGGCCAGCGGGGCGCAGCTCAGTGCGGGGCCGGGCTGTTCGGCAAACACTCCGTTCGCCACGCTCCAGTCGAGCCACGCGCCGCCGGTGCCCGCTTGCCAGGTGTTGAGATTGAAGGTGTTGGAGCCGCTGGCGTTGCCCTTGATGCGGTACACCTTCAGGGCCTGGCCGCCCAGGTTCCAGGTCAGGGGGTTGCCGGGGGTGCAGTTTTCGGGGGCCGGGGCCGCCAGCGCGCAGTTGGCCTGCACGAAGTAGGCGTTGTCGTCGCGGGCCGGAAACCCGCCAAAAACCGTGGCCACGCCGTTGGCGTCAACGCAGACCGCCGTCGATTCGTCGCAGGCAATGGCCCTGGCGTAAACGCGGTAGTCGGCGTACGTCCGGGCCAGGAAGACGGCCAGCCGCCCCTTGCGGTCCGGGTTGTCGAAGTGCGTGTCGGTGAGGACATCGGTCAGGCGGCCGTTGCCGATGAAGGCCGCCGAGTCGACGGTGACGAGGCTGTTGTAGGGGTTGGCCAGCGCCGCCGCCGACGTGACCGACCCGTTCAGGGCCGAGAAATAGTATTTTCCCTGAATGGCCATGCCCGCGCTGGTGCCCCCCACCACCACGCGCCGCTGCCGGATGGCTTGGTTCACGGCGCTGGCCACCGGCGAGTTGCGCCAGTACGAAACGTACGTCTGCTGGTTTCCGCCGGCAAACCAAATGGCTTCGGCCTGTTGAATTTTCCGTAGCACGTAGGGGTCGGTGCTGGCCGCCGCGTTGTTGCAAACGATGGTTTCAACCGAATTTACCGGCACCCCCAGGCTGGCGTACAGGTAGTTGTTGTAGCCGTTGCTGCCGGTGGCCCGCAGCACCAGCACGTCGCCGCCGTTCGCCCTGCGCAGGAACCAACGCATGGCATTGTCGTCTTCCGCCGCGCCGCCCATCAGGCACACGCCGCCCAGCGGGGTGGGAACGACATCGGTGGTGCTGCCCGTGAAGTAGGACGTATAATTCTGCCCCAGGCTCTGAAAAGGGGCCAAAAAAGCCAGCAGCAAGAATCTGTACATCGGGTGTGGGCCTGAGCTGCTTACCGGTTCAAATACACCATCAGCACCGACACATCGGCCGGACTGATGCCGCTAATCCTACTAGCCTGCCCCAGCGTTTCGGGCTGAATTTTCAGCAGCTTCTCCCGCGCCTCGTGGCTCAGGGCGGGCATGGCCCCGTAGTCGAGGCGGCCTTGGATGACGAAGTTTTCCAGCTCGCGCATCCGGTCGGCCTGCTGCTGCTCTTTCACCAGGTAGCTCTCGTACTTGATGTTGATGACGGCTTGCTCGATGGCTTCGGCATCGAAGGGAGCGAGGGCGGCATCGAGGTCGGCAAGGGCGCGGCGCAGGTCGGCCAGCTCCACATTGGGGCGCCGAAGCAGGGGCAACACGCGGGTCTTTTCGTTGATTTCGGCCGTGCCCAGCGCGGTTAGCAGCGGGTTGATGGCGGTGGTTTCGACCGAAAAACTGGCCAGCAGCTTGGTAATATCGGCGGCTTGGGTCACCTTGTGCTGTACGCGCGCCAGGCGCTCGTCGGAGGCCAGGCCCAGCTCGTGGCCCAGGGGCGTGAGGCGCACGTCGGCGTTGTCCTGCCGCAGCAGGATGCGGTGCTCGGCGCGGCTCGTGAACATGCGGTACGGCTCGTCGGTGCCTTTGTTGATGAGGTCGTCAATCAGTACCCCAATGTAGGCCTCGTTGCGCCGCAGCACGAACGGGCTGAGGTCGTGGGTTTTGCGGTGGGCGTTGATGCCCGCCATCAGGCCCTGGCAGGCGGCCTCCTCGTAGCCGGTGGTGCCGTTTATCTGGCCCGCGAAGTAGAGGCCGCGCACCCGCTTGGTTTCGAGGGTGGGCGTGAGTTGGGTGGGCGGAAAAAAGTCGTACTCGATGGCGTAGCCGGGCCGGAACATCTTGGCCTTTTCAAAGCCCGCAATTTCGCGCAGGGCGCGGTACTGCACATCTTCCGGCAGGCTGCTGCTGAAGCCGTTGATGTAGCATTCCACGGTGTGCCAGCCCTCGGGCTCCACAAAAATCTGGTGCCGGTCCTTGTCGGCGAAGCGGTTGATTTTGTCCTCCACGCTCGGGCAGTAGCGCGGCCCCAGCCCCTTGATGCGCCCCTGAAACATGGGCGATTTCTCGAAGCCGGTGCGCAGAATGTCGTGTACCCGCTCGTTGGTGTAGGTAATGTAGCAGGGCCGCTGCTGCGCCAGGCGGGGTGTGTCGAGGTACGAGAACTTGCCGGGGATTTCGTCGCCCGCCTGCACCTCCATTTTGCTGTAGTCGAGGCTGCGGCCGTCCACGCGGGGCGGGGTGCCGGTTTTCATGCGGCCCGCCTCAAAGCCCAGCGCCAGCAGCTGTTCGGTGAGGCCGTGGCTGTTGCGCTCGGCGGCCCGGCCCCCGCCAAAGTTCTTCTCGCCAATGTGAATCAGGCCGTTGAGAAACGTGCCGTTGGTGAGGACCACCGCCCGGCCCCGGAACTCCACCCCCAACTGGGTTTTCACGCCCACCACCGCGTCGTTTTCCACGAGCAGGCCGGTCACGGCTTCCTGCCAGAAGTCCACGTTGGCAATCTGCTCCAGCGTCAGGCGCCATTCTTCGGCAAAACGCATCCGGTCGCTCTGGGCGCGGGGGCTCCACATGGCGGGGCCTTTGGAGCGGTTCAGCATCCGAAACTGAATCATGGTGCGGTCGGTGATGATACCCGACTGCCCGCCTAGGGCGTCTATCTCGCGCACAATCTGGCCCTTGGCCACGCCGCCCATCGCCGGGTTGCACGACATCTGGGCGATGGTGTTCATGTTCATCGTCAGCAGCAATACTTTGCTGCCCAGGTTGGCGGCGGCCGCGGCGGCCTCGCAGCCGGCGTGGCCCGCGCCCACCACAATCACGTCGTATTCTTCGGTTTGCATCGGGGAGGTTCTGTTGTGGGAGCGTTTCGCGCAGAGGTCAGAAGAGGAAAAAGAGTTTAGGACGAGTAAGGTTCATTCCCCTCGGCGAAACTCTTTCTGCTCTTTCTAAACGCTGTGCGAAACAATCGCAACTGCCTAAAAACGTGGGCAAAGATACGGCCTAAGCCAACCGCTTGCTCATACACACGCTGTTTTCCACGTTTACGTACTGCCCGTAGTTGGCCGTGCGCACGTAGCCGCTGCGCTCGTAAAGCCGGATGGCGGCGGGCTGCTTGAGGCCAGTTTCGAGCACGGTGCCGGTGTAGCCCAACTCCCCGGCCCAAGCTTCCAGCTCGGCCAGCACGGCGGCGGCAATGCCTTGGTTGCGCTGCGCGGGCTGCACGTACGTCCGCTTCACCTCTACCACGCCGGGGCCAAACGCGCGGAAGGCCCCGCAACCCACCGGCTCGGGGCCGAGGTAGGCCAGCACCACGTGCCGGATGCGGTCAATCTTGTTCAGCTGGGCGTAAAAAGCGTGTTCCTCGCCGTCGATGACGGCCAGGTAATGGTCGAGCAGAGCCACGAGGGCGCGAAAATCGGGGTGGTCCGAATCGGTACGGACGAGGCGGGGCGTGATGGGTGCAACGAGTTGAGTCATGGGCCAAAAGTATGGACTGGCTTGGGTTGCCCACCCTGCTTACTCTTCCAGCTCGGCTGCTGGTAGCAGCCCCAACAGCTCGTTCGAGTGGGCGGCCACGGTTTCCCAGGCAAACGGCAGCCACTGCTGCCGCAAGCTGTCGTAAACCTCGGTGGCGGCGGCGCAAACGAAGAGCTTGTAGTCGAACTTCGGATTGCCCTGCACCACGTAGCCAGGGTAGTAGTACGCAAGCTGGTGCTGGCGGGCAAAATCAGTTTTGAGCAGCATCAGGTACTTGCCCAGGCTGTGGCGGTGGTAAGCGGGGTCGTAAAAATTGAGAATGCCCGCCATGGTGCGCAGGCCCACGTCGAAGAGGCCCACAGCCACCAATTGCCCGCTGTTGCGCAGCTCGATGGCATAGGAGCGGAATACGTTGTGGGAGTGCCCGCCCAGCATGGTTTCCTCCACCGTGTCGGCCGCTCCAAACGTGATGGCGGCGCGGTAGCGGGCGTAGAGTTCCTCGTATTCGGCACAGAGGCGAAAGGGCCGGATGGCAACGGCAAAGCCAGCGTTGCGGCGGCGCAGGCGGCGGTGTTCGGCGGTTTCGGCAATTTCGGCTACGGTCAGGCGCAGCCAGTGGGCAGTGCGGGGCAGGCCCTCGAAGGACACAAACTGGCAGGTGAACAAGTCCTGCTGCATCCGGTAGTAGCCCTGAGCGAGATAAAAATCAAGCATATCGCCCCGGATGGTGGCAAGCTCGGGCACGGGATGGAAGGACATGGGAATACTCCGCCTATCCGCCTTAAAACGTCCTCAACAACAAGCAGTCGTCCTCCTTCTTGCGCATAGCGGTTTGGCTCAGCAAGTCCTTGTCGCGGTAGCCGAGCAGGTGCAGCACCCCGTGAATCATGACGCGGTGTAGCTCGTCGCGGAAGGGGACGTTGAGGTCTTTGGCGTTGTCGGCTACGCGCTCGGTGCTGATGAAGATGTCGCCTTCCAGCACGTCGGCATCGTCGGCGTTGTCGAAGGTGATGACGTCGGTGAGGGTGTCGTGGCCGAGGTATTCCACGTTCATGCGGTGAAGGTACTCGTCCGAGCAAAAAATGTAGGTAAGCTGGGCTATGCGGTGCTCGTGCACCTTGGCCACGCGCTCAATCCAGTCGATGAGCTCTTCGGCTTCGGCCAGCGCAAAGTCGGGGGCGTCTTCCACCATAAACTCGATGCCGGGGGCCTCGTGTTGCAGTGGGCCGGGCGGAAACGAGTCGTGGTCGGGCGGCTCGACGGGCGGAGCGGTGTTCAAGCGGCGAGGGCGGTTTGGGTGTCGTCGGTGGCGGTGCCTGGGTGGAGCTGAAACGTCAGCTCCACGCGGCGGCCGTCTTTGCTGAACTCGACGCCATCGGCGAGGTGACGGATAAGGAAAATGCCGCGCCCACCGGGGTTTTCGAGGTTTTCGGGCGCGGTGGGGTCGTCCAGGCTATCGTAGTTAAATCCCTGGCCTTCATCCTCAATCTCAAATTTGAGTTGGTTGGTCTCGACGTACAGCGACAAGTACACGTTCTTGTCCTTGTCGAACTTATTGCCGTGGCGGATGGCGTTGTTCACAGCCTCAGTTACGGCCACCATGATGTTGCCGTACACATCGTCTTCAATATCGAACGTCTCCTTGGAGTTGTCGATGAAGCTTTCGACTACACGGATATTTTCGACGAGTGAAGGAATTTGAATTTTAACCTGCTTCATACCAAGAGAGAAAAGAAGGGGAGCGAATAGGTGAAGGCGACGGGGCGGCAAAGGTACAAGTATAAATACCGTTCGTTGCCAGCGTGATAGATATACGTACGCGAGGCCAAATTTGGCCGAATTGACTGGCTAAATTTACGGCCAAAGCTGTAGTGGCTTCGCCGAAACGAGCAAATTCTGTTTAATGCAAGCCGTGCCTAGCCCAATAACTCAATTAGCCGAACGTTAACATTTAACGCCGTTTTTGAAAATATTCACCTACTTCACGCTGGTAGTACGGCGTGAGGGTGGGCGGGGTACTACGCAGAAGCTCGGTGGTGTGTTGTTTGGCGGGTTGGTATTTTTCGAAGGCGGGCGGGAATCCGGGCGGCTTGGTTTGGGCGGTTTGGGCCTCGCGCTTGCTGTCCTGGTCGCGCTCGCGGGCCGACTTTTCTACTTCCAGCATCCGGGTCAGAATTTGTTGCTGGCGCAGCAGGGTTTGCTCGGTGAGGCGCTTGTTCACGAGGTCGGTTTCGGTTTGCTCCATCAGCTTTTTGAGGTCGCCTTGGCCGCCGTCACCGGCCTTGCCTTTGCCGTCCTTGCCGCCGGGCTGGCCGGTTTCGCCGGGTTTGCCGCCGGGCTGGGTGCCGTTTTTGCCCGCCTGCGAGCCGGGTTGCCCCTGGCCGCCCTCACCTTGGCTGCCTTGGCCCGTGCCACCGGGCTTGCTGCCACCGGGTTGGCCCCGGTCCATGCGCTGCATGGCCTGGCGGAGCATTTGCTGCTGGGCGGCCATCTTGGCCAGCTCCTGCGAGAGGGCGCGGCCGGTTTTGCCGCTTTGCGAAAGCTGCTGAATCTGCTCGTTGAGCTTTTTCTGCATCCCACTCATGCCGCCGGGGCCTTCGCCTTCGCCCTGGCCTTTTCCTTTTCCCTTGCCTTTTCCCTTCCCTTTACCCTTGCCTTTGCCGGGTTTGCCCTGGCCGTCTTTGGGTTCGCCCTTGCCGGCCTGGGCCTCCTGCTGCATCTGGTCGAGGGAGCTGGCCAGCATGAGGGCCAGGTTGTTGATGCTCGTCATGGCCTGTTGCTGAGCGGCGGTGGCGCGGGGCACGTCGCGTTGCTTGATGTGGGTGAAAGCTTCGTCCATCCGGCCGTTCATTTCGCCTACCTCGCGGGTCACGAAGCTCTGTATTTTGGGCTCGCGCTTGGCCAGCGAATACAGCGAGTCCTGAATAATCTGGGCGTCGTCGCGCAGCTTGCGCTGGGTCTGGCCCAGGGCCACAAAGCGCGGGTCGGCCTGGTCCACGGCCCGGAAATCCTTCATCAGCTTCTCCTGGTCAAAGCTCAGCGTCAGCAGGTTGTCCAGAATGTCGCGCAGGTCGTCAATGTTCTGTTGGGCCTGGTCGCTTTCCTGGTCGCTCTGCTGGTCGCGCATTTTTTGCGCCATCTTTTTCATCCGCGAAGCCGCGCTCCGCTGCTTGCCGCCGGCCTTTTTGTTCTGGTTCTTGCTCAGGCTCTGCTGGCTTTCCTGCAAGTCCTGGTCGGTTTGCTCCTGCTCGGGCTTTTGCTCGTCGGCCTCGTTCTGGTCATCCAGCTCTTTGTCGAGTTCCTTGAGGTCTTTAAGTTCCTTTTTCAAGTCCTCGAACTCCTGTTTCAACTCGGCTTGAGTTTGTTCGAGCTGGTTGTTTTTGGCGGCTTGCTCCTTGTTGTTGAGCTTGTTGTCGGGGTTCTCCTTGGCGTTTTGCTCGGTTTGTTCGGCCAGCTTTTCTTCGTTCTTGGCCAGCTCCTCCAGCTTGTTGGCGGTGGCCTCGGTCTTCTGCTCAAACTGCATTTGCTTGAACATGGCCAGGGCGCGGTCGAACTCTTTTTGCAAGGTATTTTCCTTGTTTTCGAGCTGTTGCAGCAGCTTTTGCATTTCGGCATCGGGCTGCTTTTGTTGTTCGAGCAGCTTTTGCAGCTTGTCGTAAAGCTTCTTGGTTTCGGGGTCCAGAATGTCGTTGAGTAGCTTTTTCAGTTCTTCGGCTTTCTTGAGCAATTCCTCGCTTTTTGGGTCGGCCTGGTTCTGCTTGTCCTGCAGCTGCTCAAACATTTTCTGCATTTGCTGCACCTGTTGGTCGAGCTGGTTTTTCTGGTCCAGCATCTTTTCCAGCTGCTTGCGGTCCTGGAAGCTCATGTCGCGCTTGGTCTTGAGCTTCTCCTGAGCTTTGGCTAGCTCGCGTTCCAGTTGCTGGCTTTGCTTGGCGGCCTGGCTCATTTGCGAGGCCACGGCCGAGGCTTCGGTTTTAAGCTGCCGCCGCAGCTCATCGCGGCCCGGCAGCCGAAATTCGGCCGGGCGGGTGCGGGTGGGTTTGGGGCCGTGCAGGCCGTCGTTATCCCAGGCTTCCACAAAATATTCTACCCGGTCGCCGGGCCGCAGGGCCAGCGGGGCGAGGTTCCAGGTGTAGGCGTAGGTGCCGGCGGCTTCCCGGGGAAGGGTTAAGAGCTTGGCGTTAGAAATTGATGGTTTAGACTGACGGCCAACACGTTTGACAGTGTAGTGCAGCACCAAGCGGGTCAGTCCGTAGTCGTCGCGCACAGTGCCGCCCAGGCCGAGGTAGGTCAGGCTGGCAGTGTCCGAAAACGCTTCGAGCGTGAGGCTGGGCGGCAAGTCGGGCACCGCCGTGAGCTGGTACTGAATGGGGTCACGGTTGAGGCTAGCAGGGTTTTGCAGGCGCAACGAATACGGCTGCGAGCGCAGGATTTGCAACTCGGCCACGAAGCCCGCGCCGCTGGGCATGGCCCGCACCGTGTGGGCCGGGTTTTGCAGCAGCAGCGCCAGCGAATCGGTAGCAGCAGTCGTGAACTCCCAGCGGGCGCGCGTGCCCTCGGGCACGGTCAGGTTACCGCCGTTGGCAATGGTTTCGGCCGGCTTGCCGGTGTAGGTCGGGTAGGTCAGGCGCACCTTAAACTCGCGCAAGTCAGGACGTTCCAGCACCGTCAGGTGGTATTCAGGCGAAGTAAAGCCCGCGCCGCTGAGCTGAAAATCCACGTCAGTCTGCGGCTGCTCAAACACATAGCGAAACTGGTCAGCGTGGCCCGGCACCTGACTTAGGCGGCGTTCCGAGCCAGCCAGTAGCAGGTTCACCTGGTTGGGCAGGGCCTGGCCGGTCACGGTTACGTCCAGCGTAAAATCTTCTCCCCGAAACGCTTTCAAGCGCTTGTTTTTCAGCACAAAGTGAAACGGCGCTGGCGGCGAGTACGCCCGCCGGTAGTGCCAGATGCGCTCAGTGCCCTGCTTCAAAAAACGTGGAAACAGCGCTAGCGCCAGCAGCAGCAGGGCCAGCGGCACGGCGGCGTATTTCCACAGCGGCTTGCTTTGCTGCTGAATATCAATACCCTTGGCGAATGAAATTCTGCCCATTTGGGCAGCGCGTTGCTCTAGGCTGGCCGCCACCAGGGCGTTGGTGCGGGCCTGGCCTTGCAGCTGCAAGGCGTTCAGGAGCCGGTCTTGCACTTCCGGAAATAGCTCGCCCACGCGGCGGGCGGCCTCGTCGTCGCTCAGCAGGCGGCGCAGGTTGGTAAGGGCCGCCAGGGGCTGCCAAATCCAGCGGGCAAAGGCATAGGCCGTCAGCCCCAAAAATCCGAACAGCAACCCGCCCCGCACCCAGGTGGGCAGATACAAAAAATACTCCAGTAAGTTGAATATCAGAAATAAAGACAGCAATAACCCGCCGGCTACCAAGCCGCCCCGGACCAACAAATTCAGGTAAAACTTGCGCTTGAAAGCTTCCAGCTCGGCCCGCACCCGCGTCAGTGCGGGGTAGGTTTCGGCCCCGCGCGTCATTTCTAAAACAGCCATAAATCAGTCTAATTACCCGAAAGATACACCGGCCGGATACGGTTTGGTTCGGTGAGACGCGGGGCACTCGTCGGACGAATCGCCCGAAGGGCTTCGTCCGACGAGTGCGAACGTATGCTGCCCCAATGCCAGTGGTCGGGCGAATTCCGCGAAGCGGTTCGTCCGGCCACTGCCGTATGCTGCCCCGAAACGATTTTCACACAGATAGCCAACGCGAGCCGTTCAACGGTCAGTGGTCGGATGAAGCCCTTCGGGCGATTCGTCCGACCACTCGCCTCACCCTACCTCCACCCACGCCGGGCAATGGTCCGAATGCACCACATCGGGCAATAGCCCGGCTCCGGTAATCTGCTCGCCCAAAGCGGCGTCGGCCAGCCAGTGGTCTAGCCGCCAGCCCACGTTGCGGGCGCGGGAGCCGGCCCGGTAACTCCACCAGGAGTAGTGGCCGGGTGCCTCGGCATGGTGCAGCCGGAAGGTGTCCAGAAAGCCATCGCCGAGAAAATCAGCAAACCAGGTCCGTTCTTCAGGCGTGAAACCGGGCGATTTCTGGTTGCTTTTGGGGTTGTGCAGGTCAAGGGCCGTGGGACACAGGTTGAAATCGCCGCCGACGAGTAGCGGCGGGCCGCCGCTGGCCCGCAGACCCGCCACGTAGCGCCGAAAAAAGTGCAGCCACTCGATTTTGAACGCCTGCCGCGCCTCGCCGCTCGTGCCGGAGGGCATGTAGGTATTGAGGACAGAGAACGTCTCAAAATCAAGGCGTAGCACCCGGCCTTCGTCGTCGTAGCAGCCTTCGCCGCAGCCGTAAACCACGTGTTTGGGCGCGGTCAGGCTAAACGAGGCCACGCCGCTGTAACCCGGTTTTTGGGCCGGATGCAGGTAGGCGTGGTAGCCCAGCGCCTCAAAGCCCGCCACCTCAAGCGCCGCCGTTCCCGCCTTTATTTCCTGCAAGCACAGCACATCGGGCCGCACGTCGGCCACCCAATCCAGCAAACCCTTGCTCAGGGCCGAGCGCAGGCCGTTGACGTTGTAGGAAACAATCTTCATCTGAGCGCTAAAGGTCAGTAAACGAGTCGAAATACTCCAGCATGTGCCATTTCAGCATTCGTTCCTGCTCCTTTAGGTTGGCAAAGGGCACGGGTTGCAGCAGGCGGTAGTGCGGCCAGCCGTCTTCGTCGAGGCGCTCCAGCTCGTAGTAGCCGCTGATGCTAAAGAGTTTGCAGGTAGCAATGTGCATCAAATCCTGCTTCTCTTCCTTCGTGAAAGCTGCCACGCCCTGCCCCAGCTCCTGCACCCCGATGAGGAGCAACAGGGCGTTGAGGTCGGGCTTTTTGCCGAAGCGGGCCTTCATCTCGTTCATCAGCACCCACCAGCGGCCCTCAAATTCTACCTCGGTTTCGGTATGTTCGGGGGTAGGATTGGGCGTTGGTTGCGGGTCGTCGCTCATGCGCCGGGCTCGGTTTGGTGGGCGGCTTTGTGGGCGGCCAGGGCTTCGTGGTCCTTGTTGCCGGCTTCCAGCTTCAACTCCTCCCAATACTCCACGGCGCGGCGGAAGTGCGGAATGACAATGCTGCCACCAATGAGGTTGGCGATGGCAAAAACCTCATAAATCTCCTCATCGTTAATGCCTTCTTCGTGGCATTTGCCGAGGTGGTACTTGATGCAGTCGTCGCAGCGCAGCACCATGGAGCAGGCCAGGCCCAGCATTTCCTTGGTGCGCACGTCGAGCGCCCCGGCCTGATAGGTGTTGGTGTCGAGGTTAAAAAACCGCTTGATGACCTTGTTGTCGGCCGCCAGAATTTTGGCGTTCATCCGCTCGCGGTACTCGTTGAATTCGGTGATTTGGGACATGAAAGAAAAAACATTTTTCCAAAATTAATACCTTGTAGACTCTAAATGCCACACATGCTAAAAATTTATTCTAAAAAATAATATTAAAATTTGCTCAAAAAAATTTCCCGATTACATTTGGGCATTCATTTCATCCAAACCCCATACTCATGAACAAATGCTTCGCCCAACCAGGCGTGGGTGGCCGTAGTGCCCCACCTCGTTCTTATTTTCACAAAATACTATTTACATGTATTTTATTATACTTTACAGCCTTTTTGACCGCGCAGGCGCAGCAAACCTCTTGCGTGGTATTGCCAGCTGAGGCAAGTACGCCGGGCACAAACGAGGCACCAGTGTACAACATCCCAAACTGCAACAGCATTCAGAATGTGCGCGTGAACGTGCATTTCGTGCAGTACGACAACGGCAGCGGTAATTTTACGGCCAACGACGATGGTCGCCCCGGCACGCCCGGCACCGCCTTGACGGGTTACAGCTACGCTCAATCACTCATTTGGGCCGCCAATGGGCAGTGGGACAACAACCCCGCTCTCACCATCGCGCCCGGTAATACACTCACGCCGGTTCCCAAGCGCCTCCGGCTGGTGCTAACCGGCGTGTACTTTGACCGCAGCACCCGATACCGAGGCGTTTGGGGTACGGATTATCGAACTGGTGGTTCAGGAACAGATGCAGATTACCCGAACCTTACGCCGCTTTGCGTCAACAAGGACTCTGTATTAAATATCTTCGTACAGGATGAATTAGCGTGGCCTTTTCCCGGATTGCCTGGTAGTCCGCCTCCCCCGCCCGGTACGACCATACAAAACCCGGTAGGTCCCGGCCGGGGTTACGCATACGGCGTACCCAACTGCGCGCTCTCACCGTCGCCGAATGCCATGTACCTGGCCATCGCTAGCCCGTGGAGCGGGTATGCGCAAAACCAGAACCAGGCACCCTGGCAAGCAGCTTCGGTACTTAACCACGAAATTGGTCACGCATTGGGGCTTGAGCATACGTGGTACGGGGCCAGTGGCTGCGCCGACGCTCCCGCTAATGCCAACTGCTGGAACCTGAACTCGCCAGCTGGCACGGCTTGCAATACGACCAGCAAGGTGTCCAACAACCTGATGGACTACAATGCCTGCCAGTGTGCGGTTTCTCCGTGTCAGGTAAGCAATCCAGGCAAACCTCAATACCTGCCTGAACCGGTACGTCATGCGTTGTAGCACTTGCTTGCCTACCTACGCCAACTTTGAGTTGCCGGCCAGCACCTGTGGCAGCGTCACGGGCATTTGGCTTGACGGCCGCGCCACGTGGGCTAATCACTATTTCAAACTCGAAATAGACCGGTTCGATGCCCGGGGAATACTCATCCCCAGTACTCATTTCGAAACAACCCTGTGGCGGGCAGTTGGGCGCGAACAACTCGATGC
>JANXUO010000175.1 GCA_025356245.1 Hymenobacter sp. | reverse complement strand
CTGCGCCTGCGCCTGCGCTTCAGTGCGGCAGCCGGCCGACCGCAACAACGTGCTTAGGCGCGGCCTCCAAAGTCCGCGCTACCTACCCCTCATGCCTACTTCCCGCAATCTTTGGCCCCAGGCCATCATCGCCACTTTTGTGCTCTTCGCCGCCTACATCGGCTACATGGTGCAGCAGGCCCTGCGCACCAGCGTGGACCTGGTGAGCGCCGACTACTACCAGCAGGAAATTACTTACCAAAAACGCCTGGAATCGGTGGCGCGCACGGCCGCGCTGCCCACGCCGGTGCAGGTGCGCTACGAAGCTGTTGCCCGGCGCCTCACGCTGCAACTGCCGGCCGCGCTGGCCGGGCAAGCGGTGCAGGGCTCGCTGCACTTCTTCCGGCCTTCGGACCAGAAGCTGGATTTCAAGCTGCCCTTCGTGCCGGCTGGCGACTCGGCGCGGCAGGCGTTGAGCACCAGAGGGCTGCGGGTGGGCCACTGGCGGCTGCGGGTGGACTTTAGTGCCGGTGGAGAGCAGTATTTTGTGGAGAAGGAGCTGATTATTTGATGCCTGTATCCAAACCCAAGCCCGCGCTACACCCCCAGCCCATGCAATTCCCCGCCCTGCTACTCGTCCTGGCCCTGCTGCTTACGGGCTGCGACGCCAAAAACCCCAACGGGATGCCCGACCAGCCCACGGGCACCGGTCCGGTGAAAATCGCGTCCGACCATCCGCCCAAGCCCGACTCGGCCGCCGCCAAAACCGAGAATCCGGTGCTGCCTGCTGATACCTCCGTGACCGGAGCGTGGCTGCTGCTCGACGGGGCCCTGCGCAGCCACGACGGCCGCTCGCTCAACCTGCTCCTCGACCCTGAATACGGCCTCTGGCTGCTGGAAACAGCCGATGGTGGCCCACTCGTGACGCGGGTAGCCGACGTGCTGGCGTTCCGTGACCAGCGCGGGCAGCCGCTCTTCGTGCTCGATAAAAAGTTGATGACCTGCGCCGCACCCCGCGCCGTGGCCGCGTTGCCAGTATCCGCCTGCCCGGCCGGCACCTTCGCCGAGGCGGGCTGCTTCCACGCGCCGGCTACCGCGTTTCGGGCCGATGATTTTTGGGGGCGCGCCACGGTGCGGGGCGGCACCCGGCCGCAGGGGCAGGCCGCGCAGGGCCGCGCCATGCGCACCGTGCTGCAAACCCGCTCCGGCTACCGGTTCCACTTCTCCAAATCGGCCGGCGCTGGCGGGCGCTGGCGGCTGGTTTTTATCGACTTGCGCGGGGCCTGCGGGAGGTAGCGCCGCCCGTGGCACCATTCCTTTTTCGCTGTTTTATTTTCCCTCATTCCATGCGCTGGGCCGGCTTTTTATTCGGATTGCTTAGCAGTTTCCACTGCGTGGGAATGTGCGGGGCCATCGCGCTGGCGCTGCCCGGTGCGGATGGCCCGCGCGGGCGCTACCTGGCCGGGCGCGTGCTCTACAACCTGGGCCGGGTGACTACCTATACCTTGCTGGGCACGGCGGTGGGGGCGGTAGGGCAGGGCCTGCAGCTGGCGGGCTGGCAGCAAAGCCTGTCGCTGCTCTCGGGCCTGCTGATACTGCTGCTGGTGGCCACGCCCGAGCGGTGGCAGAGCCGGGTGGCGGCGTCCCTGCGGCTGGATGCGGTGCTGGCCCAAGTGAAAACGCGGCTGGCCTACTTCTACCAGCGGCCGTCGCTGGGTGCCCTCTACGCCACGGGCCTGCTAAACGGCCTGCTGCCCTGCGGCCTGGTGTACCTCGCCCTGGCCGGGGCGCTGAGTGTGCCGGACGTGGGCGGCGCGGCGGCCTACATGGCCCTTTTTGGCCTGGGTACGGTGCCGCTGATGCTGGCGCTTTCGCTCTCGGGGCAGCTGGTGCCGTTGGTCTGGCGCGGGCGGCTGCGCCGGGCCGTGCCGGTGCTGGCGGGGCTGCTGGCCGGGCTTTTTATGCTGCGAGGGTTGGGGTTGGGCATTCCTTATCTGAGCCCACAGCTGACTGCTACGGTGGTGCCTGTTGCTGCGCCCGCCGGGCAGCCGGCTTCGGTGCATTACTGCCACGGCCTGCCTCCGGCGCAATAGCCACGGTGGGTCCGGTTGGATGGCAATGACTGTCCAATCAGAATTATGTCAGTACCAAACGCTTCCACAACCACCAACCATCACCCTTGCCATGCAAATGCAAACCATCCTCGTGCTCATTGATTTCACGCCGGCGGCCGAAAACGCGCTGGTGTACGCTAACAAGCTGGCCCTGCGGCTGCCCGCCGAAATTGTGCTGGTGTGCGCCGGCCCCGGCATTGCCCATTCGCCGGAGTGCCGCACAGCTTTGCTTGGTCGGCTGGTAGCGCTGGCCGAACGCCTGCGCTACCAGCAGCTTACCCGCCAAAGTGGCCGCCGCATTCGTTACCACTACCACGTGGTGGAGCCGCCGCTGCCCGAAACCCTCGAGCTGCTGGTGGCCGGCTACGTGGCCGACCTGGTGGTGGCGGGCCTGGCCCTGGCCGACTGCGCCGCCGCCGCCGCTGCCGAGGTCCCGTTGGTGCTGCTGCCCGAGCACGTGAGCTGCCCGGTGCTGCTGGTGCCGCCGGGCCACCACGAGCTGGCCGGCCGCGTGGTGGTGTCGGGCGACTTCGCTCACTTCGATGCGCATCGGCTGGCGGGCCTGCCCCTGCTGGCCCGTGCTACGGGCGCCCACTTCAACGTGGTGCAGTTTTTCGAGCCCGGCGCCACGGGCCTGGTGGCGTTAAAGAAGGGCCTGATGGAAGCCCACGCCCAGCTGCCCAACGCCACGGCGCAATTCCGCCCCCAGGAAGACCCGTTGGAAGACCTCAGCGACTACTGCGCCCAGGAAGCCGCGCAGCTGCTGGTGCTGGCCACCACCGACGGCTGCCTGCTGCGGCGGTTTTTCAACCCCGCCTATCGGCAAACCCACGCCTACCACTTGCGCATTCCGGTGCTGCTGCTGCCCACCAGCACCGTGCCCACGGCCGCGTACTGCGCCCAGTGCAGCCTGCGCCGGCAGGTAGCGCCAACGTTGCAGGCCGCGCTACTTCCGTAACAGCAGAAA
>JANXUO010000098.1 GCA_025356245.1 Hymenobacter sp. | reverse complement strand
GTTGGCTACGACACCTACCACCACACGATGTTCGAGATGCTGGGTAACTGGTCGTTCGGCGACTACTTCAAAACCGAGGCCATTGCCTGGGCCTGGGAGTTGCTGACGGACGTATTCAAGCTCGAAAAAGACCGGCTGTACGTGACGTATTTTGAGGGCGACGCGGCCGACAACACCGGCCCCGACACCGAAACCCAGGCCCTCTGGCGCACTTACACATCGGACGACCGCATCCTGCCCGGCAACAAGAAGGACAATTTCTGGGAGATGGGCGAAACAGGCCCGTGCGGCCCCTGCACCGAAATTCACATCGACCTGCGCTCCGACGAAGAGCGCGCCGCCACGCCCGGCCGCGATTTGGTGAACGCCGACCACCCGCAGGTAGTCGAAATCTGGAACAACGTGTTCATGGAATTTCAGCGGCTGGCCGATAAGTCGCTCATCAAGCTGCCGGAGCAAAGCGTGGATACCGGCATGGGCTTCGAGCGGCTGATGATGGCGGTGTCGGGCGTGAAATCGAACTACGACACTGACGTTTTCCAGCCGCTCATCCAGTTCATTTCCAGGGAAGTAGGTGTGGCGTACCACGGCACGGCCCCGGCCAAAGTAACCGACCAGCCGGCCACCGAAAACGAGAAAACCGACATCGCCATCCGCGTCATCGCCGACCATATTCGGACGATTGCCTTTACCATTGCCGACGGGCAGCTGCCGAGCAACGTGAAGGCGGGCTACGTCATCCGGCGCATTTTGCGGCGGGCGGTGCGCTACTCTTTTTCGAGCCTGGGGCAGAAACAGCCGTTTTTGTACAAGCTAGTACCGGTGCTGGCCGAGCAGATGGCGGGCATTTTTCCGGAGCTGAAAGCCCAGGTGCCGTTTGTGCAGCGCGTGATTGAGGAGGAGGAAATTGCGTTTCTCAAAACTCTGGAAGTTGGATTGAGAAGAATTAAAACAGAGGTAGCTCAAATATTTGCCAATTATGTGTTTAAAAACACACATAAATTGGACCCGCAAGTAATGCCTGATTTGAACTGGCGGGCGCGTGAGTATTCGGTTGCTTACAGCACAGCCCTAGAATATGATATGGTTTCAGCTACATCTTCTTTGCAAAAAGCATTAGAAAAGCATCACTCTGACCAAAATATTGAATTTTTTGGTTTAGAAACAGATTTTCGAAACATCGTTTCAATTTTTGAAAAAAGTGGGCAAATTATCGACGGCCAAACGGCTTTCGAGTTGAGTGACACCTTCGGGTTTCCGCTGGATTTGACGGCCCTCATTGCCCGCGAAAAGGGCCTGACCGTGGACGAGGAAGGCTTTAAGCAAGCCCTGGCGCAGCAAAAAAAACGCAGCCGCAACGCCCAGGAAACCGAGCAGAGCGACTGGGTGACGGTGACGGCGCACGACGGCCCCAACCAGTTTGTGGGCTACGACCAGGACGAGGCCCCGGCCCGGATTCTGCGCTACCGCAAAACCACCGCCAAGGGCAAAACCGAGTACCAGCTGGTGCTCGACCAAACGCCGTTTTACGCCGAAAGCGGCGGGCAGATTGGCGATACCGGCTTCCTCGAATCGGACGTGAGTCGGGTGCGGGTACTGGACACCCGGCGCGAAAACGACCTCATCCTGCACACCGTGCTGGAGCTGCCGCTGGAGCCGGCGGCCACGTTTCATGCCCGGCCCGATGCGGCGCGGCGAGCGCAGATAAAGGCCAATCACTCGGCCACGCACCTGGTGCAGGCGGCGCTGCGCGAGGTGTTGGGCGGCCACGTGCAGCAAAAAGGCTCGCTGGTGAACGAGAAGCTGTTGCGCTTCGACTTTTCGCACTTCACGAAGGTGACGGAGCAGCAGCTGCGCGACATTGAGCGGCTGGTGAACGAGCGCATCCGCCAGCAAATTCCGCTGGACGAGCGCCGCAACGTGCCCATTGCCGAGGCCAAAAACCTGGGCGCCATGGCCCTGTTCGGCGAAAAGTACGGCGACTTTGTGCGCGTCATCACCTTCGACCGCGACTTTTCGGTGGAGCTCTGCGGCGGCCTGCACGTGGGCAACACGGGCCGCATCGGCTACTTCAAAATAGCCGCCGAAAGCGCCGTCGGGGCCGGCGTGCGCCGCATTGAGGCGCTGACCGGCGCCGCGGCCGAAGCCTTCGTGGATGCCCAACTGGACGTGCTGACCCAGGTGCGCGAAACCCTGGGCAACCCCCAGCACTTGCTGACCAGCCTCGAAAAGCAAACCGACGAGATGGCCGCTCTGCGCAAGCAAATCGAGCAGTTTGCCCAGCAGCGCATCAACCAGCAAAAAGACCAGCTGCTGGCCCAGGTAAAGGAAGTGAACGGCCACAACTTTTTGGCCACGCTGGTGCAAGCCGCCTCCGCCGACGACCTCAAGACGCTGGCATTTAACCTCCGCCAAGCCGTGCCCAACCTGGTGCTGGTGCTGGGAGCCGAAATAGAAGGCAAGCCGCAGCTCGCTGTCATGCTGGCAGACGAAATCGTAGCCGCTGGGAAACTAAACGCCACGGTGATGGTGCGCGAGTTGGCCAAGGAAATTCAGGGCGGCGGCGGCGGGCAGCCATTTTTTGCCACGGCGGGCGGGAAGAATGCGGCGGGGTTGAGCGCGGCGTTGGGGAAGGCGGAGGGGTTGGTTGGCTGAAAATGACGTGAATAAATCAAGCTGATATGTTATCAAGAATTTTTTTGGGTAGCTTGTGCTTGGTACTCGTGTGCCCTGTAGTTTTTGCGCAAGACGCCAAAACCAGTTTGAATAACGGGGCAGGGAACGATGGCAAAGCTAACCTTCCGGTGAGCTATCCGCACAAGGAAACCGAATACCTCGATTCGACAGGGCTTCGCGTACCTTCGGCTATCGGAGCGCGTAGCCGTCAGGAAACATTGTACCGTGATGCCCGGTCGGGTACCGTGAAGATATTTTATTTGTCCGGCAAGTTGAAGGAGTTTACAACCTATGCCTCAATTCCTGATAAGATACGCCACGGTGTCCACATGATTTATTACGAAACCGGGCAAGTATCTGTTTCTGAGAATTATTCGGCCTCTTTGCTGGAAGGAGAGCGGTTGATGTACTACCCGACCGGAGTGCTTAGAAGGCGTGATTTGTTTGATAAAGGAGTTCGCACTAAAGGAGAGTATTTCACGGCTGACGGCGCTTCCGCTGCTTATGTAGAAGCAGAGGAATGGCCTGTTTACGAGACCGGCGGCTTGGCCGAAATTGTGGCGGCCATTCAGCGGGCAGCATATTATCCGAGAATGGCTCAAGCCCAAAACATTGAGGGCAAGGTGTTCGTCGCTTTCAACGCCACGGCAACGGGGGAAATAATAGACATTCGTGTGGTACGTGGTATCAATCTGCTTAATGAGTCGGCCATTAAAGCTGTCAAGAGTCTGCACCGGTTCGCTAAGCCCGGTCGTGTAGAAGGTAAGGCGGTGAAGATTGGTTTTACTCTGCCGGTGACGTACCTTATTCGGTGAAATTGTTCCAGCCAGACCCTGGGAACCAAGACGTTATTCTATAAATTTGAATTGTATGAAATGTACCCTCGAAGTGCCTGACCAAGACGCCGGATTTGTGCTGGAATTTTTGCGGCACGTTACGTCTGTCAAGCTCACGCCAGTGCCGGCCAAGTGGTTAAGCCAGCAGCGCTAGACACCGCCGATTATTTGCTGGCCTCGTCTGCCAACGCCGAACGGTTGCGCCTAGCCTACGAGCAGTTTGACCAGGACCAACGGATTGATTTCAAGTTGCCGGCGGCCTGAAAACCGTTTTATATTTCACTTCATGCCTCGTTTTTCATTGCTGGCCTTGCTGGCGGTATCGCAAGTGGCGGCTGCCCAGGCGTTGCTTCCCACGCCGCTCGATACCGCCGCGCACCGCTTGCGGGTGCAGGAGTTTCAGCAAACGCTGAATCAGGAATTTGGCAACCCGCAGGAATCGCCGCTGACGCCAGCGGAGCGGCAGGGGTTTAAGGGCCTGTCGTACTACCCGGTGGGCCACGCTTATTGCGTGGAAGCGGTGCTGTTGCGCGACTCGCTGGCGCAGCCGTTTGCCATGGAAACCAGCACCGGCCGCCGGCCGCAGTACCGCAAGTACGGCGAGTTGCGGTTTGTGCTGCTGGGCCAGCCCCAGCGTCTGAGCGTCTATCAAAGCCTCGATTTGCTGAAGCGCCCCGACCTGGCCGACTACTTGTTTCTGCCCTTCACCGACCTCAGCAACGGGCGCGGCAGCTACGGCGGTGGCCGCTACCTCGACCTGCGCATTCCGCCGAAAGGCATCGCGGTCATTACCCTGGACTTTAACCGCGCCTACAATCCGTCGTGCGCCTACAACCACGCCTACTCCTGCCCGGTGCCGCCCGCCGAAAACCGGCTGGCCGTGGCGGTGCCGGTAGGGGTGCGGAGCGAGAAATAAGGTATTGGGCGGTGCAGTAGCCACGTCCAGCCCTACTGCCGCGCCGGCGCTTTTACCGCCGTCGTCAGCCGTTCGTCTCTCAAAACCGCGCCAGCTCCTCCGCATCAAACGACCACTCCGGCGTACCGAAGCGGCCGGCTTCCGGCCCCGGTACCGCAAACCAGGCTTGGTTGCGCAGGGCGGGCGCGTCGGCGTAGATGTTTTGCAGCACGTGAATGTCCTGAGCAGGCATGTAGCTTTGGGCCAGCAGCAAGTAGCGTTGGCCGGTGGCGGGTTGCACGGCCACGTCGAGCACCAGTACAGCGTGGCCGGGGCTGCCGCCGTGGATGAATACATCGCCGGGCTGGGCCTCGGCCAGCGGCACGGGCCGCAGCTCGCGGCTGAGTGAGCGCGTGCCTGCGTAGCCGAAGGTGGGCAGCAAATACCGCTCCAGTGCGGCGTGGGAGGCTGTTTCGGCGGGCCGGGCGGCGGGCTGCACCGTCTCGCCCACCACCCGGAAACTACGCCCAGCCACGAAGTCGGCAAACCGAAAATCGTAGCCGCTGGTGAGGTGAAAATGGATGCTGTCGGCTTGGTTGGCAGCGAACAGATACTCGGCCCGCAGGCGGATAACGGCGTCGGCGCACTGCTGCAAATCCTGGGTGCCGGGGTCGATGTTGACGACGGCGGCCACCACTTCCTGCGGGCTTTTCAACTCGCCGTTGTAGAGGTGGACGGGGGTGCCCTCCGGCCGTAGGGGCAGCCACCGTAGCCACTCGCCCCACGAGCCGGGGGCCACCGCCACGCGCTGGCAACCGGGTGGCGGCGCAAACCGCTGGGCCAAGCGGCCGGTGGGGTCGGGCGCTGTGGCTAGCCACGGATAGCGCAGAGGCGGCGGTGTGGCGGGTGGCGCAGTGGCCGTAGCGTCGGCATCTATTGTGCCGGGCAGCGGCCAAGTAGCGGGCGTATCGGCGGGGCTACAGGCGGCGTGCGCCAGCAACCCTGCTGTCAGTAAAAGCCAACGCATGGGGCAGGGGAGTAGGTTGGCTAGGACAACGCTACGCAGGCAATAAAGCGTATGGGCAATGCTCGGTTTTAAGCAAAAAACCCCGCCTCTGGGTTAGAGGCAGGGTTGGGTATTTTAGCGGGCACCGCAAAAATCAGGCGGACTTGCTAGCGGCGGGCTTTTTGGTGGCCGCTGTGGCCGGTTTTTTGGCAGTGGGCTTCTTTTTAGCGGCGGGCTTTTTGACCGGTACTTTTTTGGCGGCGGAAGCTTTTTTAGCTGGCGCATCGGCATCGGCCTTCGCGGGCTTGGCGGCCTTAGCGGGAGCTTCCTTTTTGCCGAAGCGGCCTTTGGCGGGCTTGTCGGGGGTAGCGTCGGCCAGCTCCTGGCAGCGGGCCAGGGTGAGGTCGGCGGGCTCCTCGCCCTTCGGGATTTTCACGTTCTTCTTGCCCGCCACGATGTAGGGGCCAAAGCGCCCGTTTTGGACCGTGATGTCGGGGTTTTCGTCGAAGGATTTGATGAGGCGCTCCGCGTCGGTTTTGCGCTTTAGCTCAATGAGGGCCACGCTTTCTTCGGCCGTGATGGTGTGCGGGTCCTGCTCTTTCGTGAGCGAATAAAACTTGCTATTATGCTGAATGTAAG
>JANXUO010000158.1 GCA_025356245.1 Hymenobacter sp. | reverse complement strand
GACTTGTAGGCCATGTCCAGCAGCAGCTCTTCCTGCTCGCGCACCCGGCCGGCCAGCAGGCGCACAAACTGCTGGCTCACTTCCGCATGGCGCTGAATAAGTTGGGTGAAGTCGTCGGCGGGAATGTAAAGCAGCGTCGTGTCATCCAGGGCCGTGGCGGCGTCGTGGTGCGGGGTGCCTTCGAGCAGGGCCTGGTAGCCAAAAAACGCTCCGGCCCCCACCAAGCCGGTAATCAACTCCTTGCCCCCGGCCGTGGTCTTGCCGATTTTCACCCGGCCGGTCTGAACAAAATAAAGCCGGGTGGCTTCGTCGCCTTCGGCATAAATAATTTGTTTGCGGGGCACGGCGTGGGACTTGCGGTCGGCGGCGAGGGCCGTGAGCTTGCCCACGCGCTGGGCATCGTCCAAAAACGTGTGCAGGCCATCCGCGTGCAGGTCGTAGTCGGGCCGAAGGTGCTGAAACCGGGCGAGGCGGCCGGCAATGGCGCTCAGTAACTCAGTGCGGTTGAAGGGCTTGGCGAGGTAGTCGTCGGCTCCTAGCTCCATGCCCCGGCGCAAGTCGCTGCGCTCGGTTTTGGCAGTGAGGAAGATGAAGGGCACCCCGGCCAGGCGCGGGTTCTGGTTGAAAATCTGGAGCACGCCGTAGCCGTCGAGTACGGGCATCATGATGTCGCACACCACCAAATCGGGGGTGGTGGCCAGGGCTTGCTGCACCCCGAGCTGGCCATTTTCGGCCGTCAGCACCGCATAGCCGGCCATTTCCAGCAGTTCGGCGGTGTTTTCGCGGATGAAGACATCGTCTTCAATCAACAGGAGGGTTGGCATAGGGAATGACGACGGTGACGGTGGTGCCCACTTCCAGGGTACTGTGTAGGGCAATGGTGCCGTCCATCAATTCTAAGTACTTGGCCGTGATGTACAAGCCCAGGCCCGTGCCAGGCACGTAGCCCACGTTGCGGGCCCGAAAAAACCGCTCGAACAAATGGGCCTGCTCCGCCACCGAAATGCCCACGCCCTGGTCTTGCACAATGAGGGTGAGCTGGTTGGCAGCGCAAGTGGCCCGCACCTGCACCAGAGAATTTTCACCCGAATATTTGACGGCGTTGGAGAGGAGATTGACCAGTATTTTACGTAGCAGCGAGGGGTCGAGCCACAGCAGGTTGTCGGCTTGTACGTGCTGCGCGATGGTTTGACCAGTTTTCAGCAAACTCGCCACATTGGCCACGGCGTCGAGCAACAGGGCGGGCAGGTTGACGGGGGCTGGGCTGGCAACGACCATGCCTTCCTCGATGCGGCCCACGGACAGGAATTCTTCCAGAATATCGTTCAGGTGGGTAACGGATTGACTGATGCGGGCCAGGTGGCGCAGGCGCTGGGGCTGCTGCTCGGTGGTGGAGTAGTCGGCAATCAGTTCGGCCGAAGTGAGCACGGCGGTGAGGGGGGTGCGGAACTCGTGCGAGGCCAGGCTCACGAAGCGGGACTTTAACTCGCCTAGCTCCTGCTCGGCGGCCAGGGCTTTGGCCAGCTCGTCCTGGTGCAGCTCCAGCTGTTCGAGGGTGTTGGTGAGGGCGTGGGTGCGGTCGGTCACCTTTTGCTCCAGGTCGGCGTTGAGGCGCTCCACCCGTTGGCGCTGGGCAATGAGGTCGTGGTCGGCCTGCTTTTTAAGGGAAATATCGAGCACGTAGGCCACGGTGTAGGGCGCGGCATCGAGGTGGAAGTAGCTCAGGCTTACCTCTGCCGGAAACACTGCGCCGTCGAGGCGCTGGCCTTCGAGGTCGCGGTGCGCGGCGCTTGCAGTCTGCACCGGGGGCTGGCCGTTGAAGGGTTTGCGCCGTTGCGCTGGGGGCTGGCTGGTGGCGTTGGGCACCAGCGTATCGAGGCTTTGCCCGGTGAGGGCGGTGGGCGGGTAGCCAAATTGCTGGTGGGCCATCTGGTTGGCCGACACGATGGTGCCGGCCCGGTCGCAGACCAGGATGCCGATGGTGGCGTTGGCAAATACGGCTTCGTAGCGGCGCACGCTCTGGGCCAACTCGTGCTCCACTTGGTGCAGCCGGCTTTGCGGGGTGATGCGCACGAGGAAAAGCGGCACCCCATGTTCCTCAAAATAGGTTAGCTCGACGCGGGCTTGGAAGGCACGGCCCGCCGGGTAGTCAATTTTGGTTTCTGCATCTTGGCGGCCGTGGCGGCGGGCCTGCTCGCGAAGGGCGTCCCAATTGGCCGCCGAAAAACGGGGGGTTTGCAGGGTGCGGGTGGGCTCGGCCAAAAAATCCTCGGCCGAAGCATACCCCAACAGCAGTGCTCCGGCCGGGTTGACGCGCGTGAACCAGCCCTGCACGGGGTCGTAGAGGCCCAAAAACTCGGGGGTCTGGTTGATGAGTACATCAGTCAAGGAATGAGCAAACGGATTGGAGGTCATGGCGAAAGCAAGTCGGCAACGCTGGTCAGGGCGGCGGGCGCGGCAACCGCCGAAGGGCGGCACGGTGGGCCAGATGCTGTACGCGTGATAAGTATCACGCGGCTACATGAGCGGCCTCATACGCAGCCCAACCGCAAAAAACTACTTTTGCAGTCTTCCTGTCTTTCAACCCTTTCAGTTGCTGATGCCACCCCCTTCCTCCCTGCCGGCCACGCCGGCCGGTGCCGCCTTGCTGCTACTGTTGCTGCCCGATGGCGAAGCGGGTCGGGCGGCCCCCGTGCGGGCGGCTATCCGCGCGCTGCAAGCGCGGCTGGGGACGGCCATTCGGGTGTTGCCGATTGATGAGGTGACGCACCCCATCGTCATGCGCAGCTTTGGCCTGCCCACGCTGCCCGCCAGTGTGCTGATGCGCGAGGGCCTGGAGCTGTGGCGGCAACCGGGTTTTCCGACCGGCGAATTGACCATAACAACCCTGCTGGCCCTGGCACGGATGGGTTAAGATTTTTTGGTATTGGGTGTTGGAATTAATCCCAGCACCCAATACCAAAAAACCTAGCCGTACCAGAGCCAACAGGGTTGTCGCCGGCTTTATTCTGCCGGCAGTACCAGCACGGGTATTTGGCTGTGGAGCAGCACTTGCGCCGTCACGCTGTGGTGAAACAGCTGGCCCAGTACGCTACGCCGCCGGGCCAGAATCACCACGGCATCGTACTCGGCCGGGCGGGCAGTGGCTAGGATGCCTTCGGCCGGACTGGCCGCTACCACCTGGCGGAGGGCAGGAGGCATCAGGTTGAGGGTGAGGCCGGTTTGCAGCACTGAATTGAGGGCGGCGGCGGCATCGGCCTTGGGGTGGGCGGCGCAGTGCAACACCGTCACCTCGGCTTTTAGAGAGTCGAACAGATGGCGAGCCATGCCGGCGTATTCGCCCAGCGAGAATTCTTCCCCATCAACGGCCAGTAGCAGGCGGCGGGGCGGGGGCGTGCTGCTGAGCGCCGCTGGCACTACCAGCATGGGATAGGGCACGTGCTGCATGATTTCCAGCGCCGTAGTCGAGCTTAGCTCGTCGGGCAGTTCTTCGCGGTCGGGCCGGCCCAGTACGATGAGCACCGGCTGGTGGCGGCTCACGGCATCGGTCACCACGGGCAGCAGCCGGCCGTGGCCCACTTCGGCCACCACGGGTACCGGCAAATCGTGGGTAATGCGCTTCATGGCCAAGGCGATGCCTTGAGTGCTGAGGTTGGTGAACACGCCCGAAAGGGCATCTGCGTCCAGTGGCGAATCGCGGCGCACGTGCAGCAGCACCAGCCGCGCCCGTAGCGGTGCTGCTAGGTTGGTGGCGTAGTCCAAGGCGCGGTCGGCGGCCTTAAAAAAATCGGTGAGCACGAGCAGGGAGGGCGTTTTCATCGGGCAAAGCGTAAGCCAGGGGGACGGTGGGTGGAAGAATTAGGGAAAGCAGGGACGGGTGGCAAGCGGCAGGAACACCTCACTACGTTCTCCTGACAAAGGTGGCCGTTCGGGCGGCGCGTTGCCAATGAGCAGTGTCATAGTGCTAGATGATTGTTGTCAGGGTAGCGTACCAGCCAGCGGCAGACCTTTGTACCGGACCAAATGCGCTTGGCTAAATGGATGATTTATCCACTAGTACGGCTAGGAAACGACACCCTCTGCGAGCCATCTTTACTCCTCGTTTCAACCATGCTTGACTTCGCCAAATTCTTTATAAACCAGGCCGAAGCCAGCGCCCATGTCCATTTTGTGTACGACCTCACGGCGGGCCGGGTCGTTTTTATAAACGCCGCCTACGCACGAGTTTTTCAAGGCACCGAGGCCCTGGTGAACGAGGAGCTGCCAGGCTTGCTTGCGCAGCTTCACCCCGACGACCGGGCGTACCTGGCGCACTACTGGGCGCTGTGGGTGCAAAACCAAGTGCACGACGAAGTGGAAATTCGCCTTCAGCACCCTGGCCAGCCGCACCAATGGTTTTGCCTCACGCCCTCGTATCAAGTGGCGGCTGGCGGCCGATGGCCACATTCTGCTGGGCGGCACCTTGCGCGACGTGAGCGTGATGAAGCGCTACCAGGAAAACGCCGACTTGTTCAACAGCCGCAAAAACGCCACGCTCGAAATCCTGTCGCACGATTTGAGCGGGGCCTTCATCATGGTGCAGCAAATTGCGGAGTTCCTGCGCGAAGAAGTGACTGCGCCGCTCAACAGCCACGTTCCGGACTTGCTCAGCGTATTGGAAACCACCAGCAACGACAGCGTAAAGATGATTCGCGAACTCATCAACCTGGAATTTCTCACCTCGGCCAACAGCGACCTGAAGGTAGACCGGGTAGATGTGGGGGCCGTGTTGCAGGTGCCGCTCAACCAACTTC
>JANXUO010000051.1 GCA_025356245.1 Hymenobacter sp. | reverse complement strand
GCATCGCCCGACTCGGGGGCTGGAGCGGGCTGGCCAGCCAACGACCCCCAGGGGTCATTACACTCACGCATGGGTGGCAATACTTTCAACGACTATATGACGGCTGGAAACTGGCACGAGGAATTGTGTGTACACGGTAGCACCCTGTAAAGGGTGGGCTTTGTTGTTTGCGGCGATTGCCGCGTCAACTTTGTTATTTTGTGTGGTGCAGGGTTGGTCCTACCAAAAACCGAACACCGAAAACCCGCCAATGCCCTACGTTTTGCACCTGCCCAAGTGGTACCCGCACCGCTACGACGTGCAGGACGGCGACTTTGTGGAGCGCCACGTGGCGGCCGTGGCCGCGCAGGGCGTGGCCGGGGCCGTGCTGTTTGCCACCGTGGCCCGCGCCCCGCTGGCCCGGCTCGTGGAGCTGGATGCCGACCTGACCGGCCCCGTGCCCACCTGGCGCTACTACTACCGGGCGGCCCCCACGGGCTTGTCCTGGCTCGATAAGCCGCTGAAACTGGCCCTGTACTACTGCTGCCTGCTGCGCGGCTACAGCCGGGTGCGGGCGCATTTTGGCGGGGCTGCGCCGGGGCTGGTGCACGTGCATGTGCTGCTGCGCTCGGGGCTATTTGCCTGGTGGCTGAAGCAAACGCAGGGCCTGCCCTACGTCATCACCGAACATTGGACGGGCTACCTGCCGGGCCGGGCCGCTGGTATTGGCCCGCTGCGCCGCTGGCTGACGGCCGCCGTGGTGCGCCGGGCGGCGGCCCTGCACACGGTGTCGGCCAACCTGCGCGAAGCCCTGGCGGCGCTGGGGGCCACCAACGCCCGCAGCGTCGTCATCCCCAACGTGGTGGACACCCAGCTTTTTCACCTGCCTGCCCCCGGCGAGCGGCCCGCCGGCCCGGTGCTGCTGCACGTGGCGGCTTTCAACGAAGCGGCCAAAAACCTGACTGGTCTGCTGCGGGCTGTGGCCGCCCTGCGCCCCGCCGTGCCCGGCCTGCGCCTGCGCATCGGCGGCTACGGTCCCGACGAGGCCTTGGTGCGCGCCACGGCCGCCGCCCTGGGCCTGCTGGCCGACGGCACCGTGGAATTTTTGGGCAAGCTGACGCACCCGCAAGTGGCCCAGCAAATGCGCCGCGCCGCGGCCTTCGTGCTGTTTTCTAACTACGAAAACCTGCCCTGCGTGCTGATTGAGGCCCAGGCCAGCGGCCTGCCCGCCGTGGCCACCCGCGTGGGCGGCGTGCCCGAGCTGCTGGGCGAAGACGGCCAATTTGGCCGGCTGGTAGCCGCCGGCGACGAGGCCGGCCTGACCGAGGCCCTGCGCACGGTGCTGATGCAGCCGTTTGATGCCCAAGCGTTACGAGCCAACGCTGAGGCAAAGTACAGCGTAGCCGCAGTAGGGGCGGGGCTGGTGAAATTGTATAAAATATTGCCCCGAAAATAAAATTATTTTTAGCGAATACAAAGTCTGCGCGCTAAGTTTGATTGCTGTTCTGGCCTGGTGTCGTAGTCAATGCTGGCCGGAACTGTGACTTTCCCTTCTAACGCAATCCACATGAAGACAAATGCTTTACCCGAAAGGCAACAGCGTCGCTTAGCCCGGCCCGTCGCCCCGGCCGTTGCTGGGGCAGGTGCCGCCCAGCGCAGCCGCAGCAATGCGGCAGCCGGGAACCGGCCAATGCTCATATCATGAAACGATTTTTCTCCGCGTGGGCCTACGCGGCCAGCCTGCTGGCCCTGCCCTTCCTCGCCACCGAAGCGCAGGCCCAACGCCTGTTGTGGGAACACACCGACTGGCACACCGGCTCGGTGCAGGACTATTACCTTGGCAGCTTAATAATTACACCTGTTAATGAAATAATGGTAACTGGTGGGACTAGTAACATACGCCCGGCCAGCGGCTGCTATAATCGTTATCAAAACCTCGTGCAAACCTGGAGCTTGACTGGGGTTAAATTACTGGAAAAGCGCGGGCGTGATGTCATCACAGGTGAGAAAATGCTGCTGCCTGCCCAGGGCAACGGTTATTGGATGACGGCGACACAAACCTTGTGTTCGCCCGCTGCCATCGGGCCGCAGGCGCGGCCCTACGTGCAACGCCTGAACGCACGGGGCGATACCTTACGCGGTTGGAACCTGAACGCCGCTTCCCAACGAATGCCTTGGTTATCGTACGCGGGTCTTTTGAACGGGCGTAACATTCTGACAGCGGGCCTTTATGTGGTAAATAACCGGCCCCAGATGCAGTACCAGCAGTACGCTCTGACGTGTTCGGACACGGCCACGGGCCGGGTGCGCTGGCAGCGCAGCTACCCGTTGCTGCCCATCAGCAACGCTTACCAATGCGGGCTGGTAGCGGCCCCACGCGGCGGCTATCTGCTCAGTGGCATCGCCCAGCGCGCCACCAACACCGATTTGCAGCTCTACCTGCTCGAAACCGACAGCCTGGGCCGGCAGCGGCGGCAGGTGCTGCTCGACCCGCTCGGCCCGCGCTGGACGAGCGCGGACCACCACGCCGGGGTGCACTCGCTGCTGGCGCTGCCGGGGGCGGGGGGCTACCTGCTCTCGGGCACGGCCGACTCGCTCGACGCGGGGGGCGTGACGCGGCAGGCGGGCTTCGTCGTGCGCCTCGACACGGCCCTGCGGGTGGTGTGGGCGTACCGCCACCGGCCCGGCTTCCAGGGGGCGGGCAGCAGCTCGCAGCTGGGCTACCAGGCGCAGCTGCTGCCGGGCGGGGCCGTGGGCCTGCTGCTGAGCGACGTGTTCGGCAACAACGGCAGCCCGGCCGTGTACCTGGGCGTGTGCGACCTGGCCACGGGGGCCTACCGGGGCACGTACGTGCTGCCCTCCAACTCGCAGGCCACGGTCATCCCCTACGCCTGGCGCTGGCTGCCCGACCAGACGCTGGTCATCGCCGGCAAGTCGCGGCAGGTGGGGATGCCGGCCACGGTGAGCACTTACAGCTACCTGGCCCGCTGGGACTTTCGGGGCACGCCCCTGGCCACGGGCCGGGCGGCGGGTGCGTGGGCCGGGGCCGGCATGAGCTGGGCACCCAACCCGGCCCACGGCACGGCCACCCTGCGCCTGCCCCCCGGCGGCCTGGCCCCGGCCGCCGTGCTCACCCTCTGCAACGCCCTGGGGCAAGCCGTGCGCCGCTGGCCGCTGCCGCCCGCCGCGGCCACCCCCGCCGGTGCCGTCCTCGACCTGGGCGGCCTGCCGCCGGGCGTGTACCTGGCCAGCCTGCCCACGCCCCAGGGCACGTTGCACCAACGCCTGGTGGTGGAGTAAGTCGATGGTACACAGGGGGGGTGGATATTTTGGTATTCGGTGTTGGGTATTCGGTGTTGGGTATTCGGTGTTGGGTATTCGGTGTTGGGTATTCGGTGTTGGGTATTCGGTGTTGGGTATTCGGTCAATCAGATTACCAAAAACCCAACACCGAATACCCAACACCTAACACCGAATACCAAAAACCTAACACCCAATACCAAAAACCCAAACACCGCCCTACCTTCCCCGCACCTCCAGCCACCCTTTTTGGCTGCGCCCCTCGTCGTCTTGCAGCAAGTAGAAGTAGATGCCGTCGGCGAGGCCGGCGGCGCTCCAGTCGTTGTGGTAGGCGGCGGTTTTATAGACTTCCTGGCCCCAGCGCGAGAATATTTTGAGGCTGGCCGGGCGGCAGCTGAAGCGGGGGCGGAAGGTTTCGTTGAGGGTGTCGCCCACGGTGCCAGGGCGGTTGGGGGTGATGATGTTGGGCACAAACACCTCGCCGATTTCGATGGGCGCAAACCGGGCCACGGTTTCGCAGTTGGCGTAGCGGGCTTCGAGGCTGATGCGGTAGGAGCCCGGCCGCTCGTAGCGGTGGGTGGGGTTCTCATCGGTGCTCACGGGGGTGCCGTCGCCAAAGTCCCAGCGGTAGATGCCGCCCGTCAGCAGCGCATTTACAGTCACCGCAAACGGGGCCAGGCCGGCGTACTGCGGCGCCACGGGGCACACCGGCAGGTTGAGGGGCAGGTTGGTGAGCGAGGCCGGGGCCAGCACCACGCGGCGGGTGTCGGTGCCGGTGCAGGGCGGCTGCACCACGGTGTAAGTCAGGTCGAAGATGCCGCCGCGGTTGTTGGTGTTGGGCGGCGTGAAAAAGCCGCCGGGCGTGACGCCGGGGCCGCTCCATTGGCCGTCGGGGCGGTTGGTGCCGCGCAGCTGGAAGGGCTGGCGCTGGTCGGCGCAGAGGGTGGTGTCGGGGCCGGCCTGCACCAGCAGCTGGGGCGCCACCGCCACCTGCTGCGTCACCAGGGCGCTGCCCCGCAGCGAGTCGCACAGCTCGTAGGTGACGGTGTGCAGGCCCGGCCCGGCCGCCGGGGCACTGAACACGCCCGCCGCCGTGGTGCCCGGCCCGCTAAACGTGCCGCCCGGCACCGAGGCCGTAAGCTGGACGGGCGCGGCACTCACACAGAGCGCCGGGGGCACGGCCAGGGTGGTAACCACGTCGGGCGGCACCGTGTAGCGGGCCGTCACGGTGGCCTGGCACGAGCCCGCCACGGCCACCGTGTAGCGCAGCAGGTACTGGCCAGGGCCGGTGAGGGCGGGGTCGAAGCGGTAGCCGGTGGCGAGGGTGCCCGCCACGCCCGGCCCGGCCCAACTGCCCCCGGCCGGGGCACCGCCCAGCGGCACCGCGCCGCCGCGCACGCACACGGCCCGTTGCCCGCCCGCGCTGGCCTGCTGCCGGCCAAAGTCCATTTTGAACGCCGCGTTGTTGCAGTTGGGGCTGCCGTTGGTGGCCGAGTAGGTGTTGGCTCCCGGCGGCACCGGAAACCCCGGCCGGCTGCCCTGGCAGCCGCCGCACACGGCCTGGTACACTACCCCCCGCCGGTCGAAACGCGAAGTACCGCCGTCCACGTGCTCGCCCGAGAGGCCACCCAGCTCGCCCAGGTACGAGGCGTACTCGAGCTGCCGCATGCCGGGCGTGAACTGGGCCAGGTAGAAGTCGGAGCCGTCGGTGGCGGCCTGCACCGGGCCGCCCGCCGTGGGCAGTCCGTAAGTGTCGCCGCCCAAAAAGGTGGCGTTCACGCGCCCGCCCCAGCCGCATACGTACACGCGCTCGCACTCGTCCACCAAAAAGGCGGTGGGCACTAGGCTTGTGCCCTGGCTCTTGCCGAAGGTAGTGGCGTAGCGCAGCAGTTGCAGGTCGGGGTCGAGCTTGTACACCACTTCGCCGCCGCCCGGCACCGCGTAGCAGCCCGCCGTGAGGGGTGGGCGGCCCTGGGTTTGGCCCAGCAGGTAGGGCTCGCCGTCGTTGTCGACCTGCACAAAAAACATCTGGTCGTAGGCCGGGGTGCCCACGTAGGTGGCCGCCTGCAGCACTTGCCCGCCGGGGTCGAAGCGGGCCACGAAGCCGTCGGTGCTGCCCGGTGCCGTGGGCTGCCAGGCCCCGGCCGTGGTGGGGAAGTCGGGGCTGGCGGTGCCACCCGCCACAAAAATGCGCCCCGTGGCATCGCGCTGAATGGAGTACGCGGCATCGGACCCGCCGCCGCCAAAAAGCCGGCTGCTCACGCTGCTCAGTGCCGGCGGCAGCACGCACAGCAGCCCGTCCGACGTGCCGCCCCGGTACTGCCCGCCCGGCCCGGCCGGCAGGCCCGGAAAGTTGCGGCTGTTGGTGTTCGACGCCACATAGACGGTGCCCGCGCCGTCGAGCAGCACATCGCCCCGGAAGCAGTCGCCGTAGTTGCGCACCAGCTGGAAGCTGGCCTGGGCCCCGTCGTTGCCGCTGCCGCCGAGGTACGTGCTGGCCCGCAGGCGGTCGCCGAGGGCGCTTATTCGGGTGATTATCAAATCGGCCCCGTTGGGCATGGTGTAGATGCCGCCGTCGCTGAGCGGGTCGATGAACGGGCCCCCGCTGAAGCTGCGGCCTACCGCCCCGGCGGTGGTGGGGTAGTTGGACGACGACGTGCTGCCCAAAATCACTAACTCGTTCTGGGCATTCACCACCAGCGAGTGCGGAAACTCGATGTCGTTGCCGCCCAGGTAGGTGGCCCACACCCGCGCCGCCGGGCCGCTCACGGCGGTGTTGTATTTGATGAAGGCCATGTCCACCACCGAGCTGAACTGGGTGCTGAACGCGCCGCCCGTGGCCGGGTAGGCTCCGCCCTGGTCGCTAATCACGATGCCGCCCGAGTACAGGTTGCCCGCCTGGTCGTAGGTGGCCGTAAAGCCCCAGTTGTCGGCCGTAGAGCCGGTGGAGGACGAAAACACCACCGTGGGGTCGATGGTGAGGGGGCGGCGGCGGTTGTAGCGCCCCAGGGCAAAGCGCAGCTCGTTGCCGGCCAGCACGAAGCGGCAGGGCACGGGCTGGCGCTGGCCGTCGGGGCCGGTTTGCCAGGCTTGCGGGGCCAGCTCGCGCACCGTGCCCACGCTGGTGCTAATGATGAGGTTGCCCCCGGCGTCGAGGCGCAGGCCGTCGGTGCCGGCGTAGCGCAGCACGGCGCGGGCGGGGTCGGCGCGGGGGGCCAGCAGCAGGTCGTACTCGAGGTGCTGGGCGGCGTTTTCGCGCAGCACCACGGCTATGCCCGGCCACACGGCCGGGTACATCACCTGCCGGAAGCTGCCCACGCCCGCCGCCCAGCGGGCTTCGTCGGCGCCCAGAAAGTAGTTGCGCACTTCGGCCGTGGGTTGGGTGGCTACGGGCTGCAAATCGGCGCGGGCACCCACAAAGGCTACCCGGTAAGCGTGTTGGCGGAAGCTCCGGCTTTTGTCGGCGGCCCCAGTTGCGGGGGCCTCGGCGGCCGCGCCGTGGGGGTGGACGAAGCGGGCCAGCCCGGCCGCGTCGGTCAGCACGTAGGCCAGCCCCTGGGCTTCAAGCACCAGCTTGCCGCCGTTGGGCAGCGGGGCCAGCAGCCGGGTAGCCGCTGGCCACTGCCCCTTGTTCTGAATAAATTCGAGGCTGAGCGGGGCGGCCGTGGGGGGCGGCGGGGCAGCGGCCAGGGCCGGGGCAGCAGCCAGCAGCGCGGGCAGCAGCACCGCGAGCGCGGGCCGCCGGGCCAATTCAAAAATTCGGCACAGTGTATTGACTTTCAGCATAAAAATCGAAGAAAACGACAAGCCATAACGGTCGGCAACCTGCCGGACCGCAGCAGCAACGCCCGCCCCGCAAATTTCGTGCGGCGCTGCTGCGCGGGCCTCGCTGCTACCTTTGCGGCGTATCATGCCCAAGCCCGTTCGCCGCTCGTTTGCCCTCAAAGTTACCGTGCTGGCGGTGCTGGCCCTGCTGCTGGGCGTGGCCTGGGAGCAGGTGTCGCCGGCCGTGTTCTGGCCCGCCGTGTTTGGGGCGTTTTTGGTGCCGGCCGGGCTGGTGGCGGTGGGGCTGCTGCTTCTGTACTGGCTGCGGCGCAACTGGCGCACGGCGGCCCTGCTGGGCGGGCTGCTGGCGCTGCTCTGGCCGCAGGTGCAGCGCGGCCTGGCGTTGCATCCCCACCAAGCCATAGAAGATGTCTGGCCGCACTACCCAATTGAGCAGAGAGGAGCCGCCGATACGCCCCCTACTTTAACGCTCCTGTCGGCCAACGTCCGCATCTTCAACGTGTATGCCCAGCTACGCGACCCGGATTTCGCCTCCTCCACAGGCTTTATCCGCTGGCTGGCGGCCAGCCCGGCCGATGTGCTCTGCCTCCAGGAGTTCTACAACGAGCCGCGCCGCTCGAAGGAAAGCGGCGGGGTCTTTCAGTCGGAAGACCAGTTGGGCCGGGGCAGCGGGCGGCACGCTTTCGTGTCCACCACCCTCACCAACAGCATTGGGGCCGAGTTCGGGCTGGCTATTTTTTCGCGCTTTCCCATTGTGCGGCGCGGTACCATTCCCTTTGGCAAGCTCTCGCAGAACCACGCCATGTGGGCCGATTTGGCCCGCCCCGCCGGCCCCGGCCACCCCCGCCCCGATACCATCCGCGTCTTCAACCTGCACCTGCAAAGCATGAGCATGGCCGAAAGCGACATTGCCACCGCCACCGAAAGCCGCGCCGGCCTCCGCCAGAAAGCCCCCAACCTGCTGCGCCGCTTCCGCAACGGAGCCGTGGCGCGGGGCGTGCAGGTCGATACCATCGTGGCCCGCGTGCAGCGCTCGCCCTACCCCGTGCT
>JANXUO010000039.1 GCA_025356245.1 Hymenobacter sp. | reverse complement strand
GGCTGCATTTCGAGGGCCGTGTGCAGCAGCTGCTCCTGGGCGGGGGCTTCGGCCAGAAAGGTGTTGACCACCTGGCGCAGGAAGTCGTCGTTGCCGCCGGCCAGCTCTTCGAGCAGGTGCCAGTCGGGGCGCAGGGCGGGGGCGTGCGGGCGGGCCTCGTCTGGGGCGTCGGTCGGGCTGCCGGGGCCTGCGCTGCTGCGGCCGGTGTAATGGGCCAGGCGGGCGTAGAGCATGGCCGGCTCAAAGGGCTTGGCCAGGGTGTCGCTCATGCCGGCGGCCAGGGCCAGGGTGCGGTCTTCGGGCAGCACCGAGGCCGTGAGGCCGATGATGGGCAGCCGGCGGGCGTCGGGGAAGTGCCGACGGAGTTGGCGGGTGGCCTCGTAGCCGTCCATCTCGGGCATTTGCACGTCCATCAGCACCGCGTCGAAGGGCTGCGGGGCGGCCAGGGCGGCCTCCACGGCCAGGCGGCCGTTTTCGGCGATGACGACGGTCACGTTCCAGGCCTCAAGGGTTTTGCGGGCTACGAGTTGGTTCAGCACGTTGTCTTCGGCCACCAGCACGCGCAGTGCGGGCTCGAAGGGCAGCAGGTGGCCGGCGTGGGCGCCGGGCTGGGCGCTGTCGGCCGCAGCGGTTTCGTAGAGCAGGTCGAAGAAAAACACTGAGCCCCGGCCTTCTTCGCTGCTGACGCCGAGCTGGCCGCCGTGCAGCTGCACCAGGTTGCGGGCAATGCTCAGGCCCAGGCCCGTGCCGCCAAACTCGCGGGTGGTGGAGGTGTTGGCCTGCGAGAAGTCCTCGAAAATGCTGGTCAGCTTGTCGGCCGGAATGCCGATGCCCGTGTCGCTGACGCTGAAACGGATGGTGGCGTGGGCGGCGGTTGCCACGGTCATGCCCGCCGCGTTGATGGCCGTGCCGGCGGGGTGGTGGCCCAGCACCTCGGCCCGCAGGGTCACGCCGCCCTGGCGGGTAAACTTGATGGCGTTGCCCACCAAATTCACCAGCACCTGGTTGAGGCGCACCGAGTCGCCGACCACGGCGGCGGGCACATCGGGGGCCACGTCCACGCGCAGGTACACGCCCTTGGTTTCGGTGGCGAAGCGGAACATGGCCTCCAGCCGCCGCAGGGCTTCGGGCAGGCGGAAGGGCACCCGCTCCAGGGTCAGCTTGCCGGCCTCCATCTTCGAGCTGTCGAGGATGTCGTTGATGATGACGAGCAGGTTCTGCGACGACGACTCGATGGCCGTGAGGTACTCGCGCTGCTCGGGGCTCGGCCGGGTGGCTTGCAGCAGGTTGGTGAGGCCCACCACGGCGTTCATGGGCGTGCGGATTTCGTGGCTCATGTTGGCCAGAAACTGCGCCTTCGCCTTTTGGGAGTTCTCGGCCGCGTCGCGGGCCACCACCAGGTCGGCGTTGATGAGCTCGATGTGGGCGTTTTGCTCGCGCAGCTCAGCGGTGCGCTCGCGCACGGTGCGCACCAGGCGCAGCTGCTGCTGGCGCAGGTAGGCAATGCGCCCGCGCATGAGCCCGAACACCCCGGCGGCGGTGCCCAGCAGGGCCAGGGCCGCAAACCACAGCGTTTGCCAAAACGGCGTGGCAATGCCGAAGCTCGTGGCGGCCACCGGGCTCCAGGCCCCGCTGCTGCCGCGGCGCACGCGCGCCTCCAGCACGTAAGTGCCCGGCCCGAGGCCCGGAAACTGGACTTCGGCCACGGGGCTGGGGCGGCTCCAGTCATCGGCCAGCCCGCGCAGGCGGTGCTGGTACTGCAAGGCCCCGCCCAGCGGGCTCAGGCTGATGCCGCCAAACCGGAAGCCCAGGCGGTGGGTGCCGGCGGGCAGGGTGCCCAGGCCGGCTGAATTGGCCAGGGGGCGGGTTTCGCCGTCCACCTCGGGCGGGGGCAGGGCCAGGCCGGGGGGCAGCAGGCGGGCGCTTTGGCGGGCGGCCATCAAGTCAACCAGCAGGGCGGGGCCGGCGCGGGTGGGGATGCTGGCCTGGGCCGGGCCGCTGGCCCGCACGCCGGGCAGGAGCTCGCGGGCCAGGGGGTCGTCGGGGGCGGCGAGGGGGGCTAAGGCGGGGCCGGCGGCGGCGGGGCGCAGCAAGGTCAGGCCGTCGCGGTGGGTGAGCAGCACCTCGCCGGTGGGCAGGGGCAGCAGGCCGTACACGTAGTCGGCGGGCAGGCCGCTGTTGGCGGCGGTGTAGTGCTGCCAGGGGCTGCCCGCGCCGGGGGCGCGGGCGTACAGGCCCTGGCCCCGGGTGCCCACCCACAGGGTACCGGCGGCGTCTTGGGCCAGGCAGGCCACGTCGGTGCCGGTGCGACTGAGCTTGTGGTACACGAAGCCGCCGGTGCCGGGCAGCCACTCGGCGAGGCCCGTGCCCTGGCTGCCCACCCAGAGGTGGCCGGCGCGGTCGGCCAACAGGGCCAGCACGGCGTTGTGCAGCAGGCCCTCGGCGGTGGTGTAGTGGCGGACGGGGCGCAGGCTGTCGGCCGGCAGCAGGTAGAGGCCGTCGGCGGCGGTGCCCACCCAGCGGCCCACCCCCGGCTGCACGGCCTGGGCCGTGGGCACGA
>JANXUO010000038.1 GCA_025356245.1 Hymenobacter sp. | reverse complement strand
GCCCGACGTATGCTGCCCCGGAGTACCCAACGCGAGTCGTTCAACGCCAGTGGTCGGACGAAGCCCTTCGGGCAATTCGTCCGACCACTGCCCGACCACTGCCCGTCAGGCCGCTACTGGCTTGTAGAGTTTGGCCAACTGCGCCACCGCAAAATCGACTTCTGTTAGGGTGTTCATCTTACTCATCGAGAAGCGTACCGTGGGCCGGGCGGCATCGCAGCCCAGGGCTTCGAGCACGTGCGAGCCGGTTTGCGCGCCGCTGGTGCAGGCCGAGCCCCCCGAGGCCGCCACCTTGCTGATGTCGAGGTTAAAGAGCAGCATCTCGCTGATGTCGGACGGCGGCAGGCTCACGCTGAGCACGGTGTAGAGGCTTTCGGAGGCCGCCGCCGAGCAGCCGTTGAAGCGCACGTCGTCGATTTCGGCCGTCAGCTTTTCGATGAATCGATTTTTGAGGGCCTGCACGTGCTGCTGGTGGGCCGCCATGTCGCGGCAGGCAATTTCGAGGGCTTTGGCCAGGCCCACAATGCCGTACACATTTTCGGTGCCCGCCCGCACGTTGCGCTCCTGCGAGCCGCCGTGGATGAAGGCCCCAAACTGCATTCCGCTCCGACAATACAAAAAGCCCACGCCCTTCGGCCCGTGAAACTTGTGCGCCGAGCCCACCAGAAACTGATTTTGCAGGGCCTGCACGTCGTGGCGGTAGTGGCCCATCGTCTGCACCGTATCGGTGTGGAAAATGGCCTCGTGGCCGGCGCACAGCGCTCCAATGGCCGCCAGGTCGTTGAGGTTGCCGATTTCGTTGTTGGCGTGCATCAGGCTCACGAAGCTGCGCGGATTGCTAGCCAGCAGCTGCTCCAGGTGGGCTAAGTCGAGGCGGCCCTTGGCATCGTGCCGCAGGTAGCTCAGCGCTATTTCGCCGGTTTTGGCCAGCACTTGCAACGGGTGCAGCACCGCGTGATGCTCCAGGGGCGAGGTGATGGCGTGCTTCAGCCCTAGGGTGCGAATGCTGCCGAAGGCTGCGTAATTATCGGCCTCGGTGCCGCCGCTGGTGAAGCTGATTTCGGCCGGGGCCGCATTCAGCAGGTGGGCCACCGTTTTGCGCGCCGTTTCGATGGCCGCCCGCACCTGCCGGCCGGGGCCGTGCAGGCTGCTGGGGTTGCCGTAGTGCTGGCTCAGGTAGGGCAGCATGGCCTCCAGCACTTCCGGGTCGAGGGGCGTGGTGGCGGCGTTGTCGAAATAGGCATGCATTTTTTTCAGTGCTTAGCATTTAAGTGTTTGGGGCTCGGCGCTTGGTATTTGGTAGCGGCGTTTGTCCTTTTAAAGACATTACCATTGACGGCCAAATAGCAAGCACTGGGCACTAGGCACTGATAATCTCCTTGATGTCGCTGATGATTTTTTGGGCCAGGTGTTCGGCCGTAGCGTTGGAGTCCGACTCGGCATAGATGCGGATGATGGGCTCGGTGTTCGACTTGCGCAGGTGAACCCACTCCTTATCGAACTCGATTTTTACGCCGTCGATGGTATTGACCGGCTGCTTGGCGTACTTTTTTGCCATTTGCACTAGCACCGTATCGGTGTTGATTTCCGGGGTCAGCTCAATTTTGTTTTTCGAGATAAAATAACCGGGGTACGAGGCCCGCAGGGCCGATACCGAGCCGCCGGTTTTGGCCAGGTGCGTCAGAAACAAGGCAATGCCCACCAGCGCGTCGCGGCCGTAGTGCAGCTCGGGGTAGATGACGCCGCCGTTGCCTTCGCCGCCGATGAGGGCATTGGTCTCCTTCATCTTCGTCACCACGTTTACCTCGCCCACGGCGGCGGCGGCGTAGGTGCCGCCGTGCTTTTCGGTCACGTCGCGCAGGGCGCGGGTGCTACTCAGGTTGCTTACCGTGTTGCCGCCGCCGTGGCGTTGCAGCACGTAGTCGGCCACGGCCACTAGGGTGTATTCTTCGCCGAACATCTCCCCGTTTTCGCAGACGAGGGCTAGGCGGTCCACGTCGGGGTCCACCACGATGCCGAGGTCAAAACCACCGTTTTTGAGGACATTGGCAATGTCGCGTAAGTGTTCGGGCAGCGGCTCGGGGTTGTGGGCAAAGTCGCCGGTGGGCTCGCAGTGCAGCTTCTCGATGACGCTGACGCCGAGAGCCTCCAGCAGCTCGGGCACGGCAAAACCGCCGCAACTGTTCACGGCATCCACCACCACCCGAAAATTGCGGGCGCGAATGGCCTCCACGTCCACCAGTGGCAGCGCCAGCACCGCCTTGATGTGGCGGGCCAGAAATTTTTTGTCCTGCGTGTAGCTGCCCAGTTTCGTGACGGGCGCAAAGTCGAACGCCTCGCTTTCGGCCAGGGCCAGCACCTGCTCGCCATCAGCCGCCGAAATAAACTCGCCGTGCTGGTTGAGCAGCTTGAGCGCATTCCACTGCTTGGGGTTGTGGCTGGCCGTGAGAATGATGCCGCCCGCCGCGTGCTTGGCGGGCACCGCCATTTCGACGGTCGGCGTAGTGCTGAGGCCCAGGTCCACCACGTCGAGGCCCAGCCCTTGCAGGGTCGCGGCCACGAGGCGGCTCACCATGTCGCCCGAGAGGCGGGCATCGCGGCCAATGACGATAATACGGCTGTCGGTGGGCTGTTGCAGGGCCCAGGTGCCGTAGGCAGCGGCGTACTTCACAACGTCGAGCGGGGTAAGGCCCTGGCCCACCGGCCCGCCAATGGTGCCCCGAATGCCGGAGATGGATTTAATGAGCGTCACGCAGAAAAATCAAAGTTGACTTGGATAACAGCCGCAAAAATACGCACCGTTGCCGTGTTGCCGCGGCTGTGCCCTGCGCCGGGCCGTTATCTTTGAACCAATGGATGCTACTGAACTTTCGGCTGCCGCGCTGCTATCGGCCGCCCGCCGCCCGGCCCAACTCGAAGCCTTTGGGCGCTTGCTCGACGTACTCAACCGCCTCCGCGCCGAGTGCCCCTGGGACAAGAAACAAACCCTGTCCAGCCTGCGCCACCTCACCATTGAGGAAACCTACGAAATCAGCGATGCCATTCTGCGGCACGACTTGCCCGACCTGAAAAAGGAGTTGGGCGACGTGATGCTGCACCTCATCTTCTACGCCCGCATCGCCGCCGAGCAAGGGGCTTTCGACATTGCCGACGTGCTTAACGCTCAGTGCGAAAAGCTGATTTTTCGGCACCCGCACATCTACGGCGATGTGCAGGCCGACGACGAGGAAACCGTGAAGCGCAACTGGGAGCAGCTCAAGCTGCAAGAGAAAGGAAACGCGGGCGTATTGGCCGGCGTGCCCACCTCGCTGCCGGCGCTGGTGAAGGCCATGCGCATCCAGGAAAAAGCACGGGGTGCGGGCTTCGACTGGGAAGAGCCCGCCCAAGTATGGCAAAAAGTGCAGGAAGAACTGGCCGAGTTTGGGGCCGAGTACAGCCACGGCAACCCTGCCCTGATGCACCCCGAGCGCGCCGCCCAGGAATTTGGCGACCTTCTTTTTTCGCTCGTCAACTTTGCCCGCTTCGCCGGCATCAACCCCGAAGAAGCCCTGGAGCGCACCAACCGCAAGTTTATCAGCCGGTTTCAGTACCTCGAAACCCACGCCCAGGCCGACGGCCACGAGCTGCGCGACCTAACCCTAGCGCAGATGGACGTGTACTGGGAAGCCGCCAAACGCGCGCTGGCCCAACCTTCGGACAACGAGTAGCGTTGGCCCAATTTAGTAGCCTTGCCCCGACCGACCGACGTTCTTTTTTGCGGTTGGATTTGGCACAGCGGCCCATTATGTGGTAGGTTTGAACCTGCAAAGGCCCCGGCGAGGCATTTTTGCCGGGCTGAAGGGTGGTTTTACTGCCTCATTCTGCCTGCTCACCGGGCCAAAATTTCCCGAAGCGGTGGCCGAACCCAACTTTTTGAGTTTTCTTTACCCGCCAATCAACCAACTTCACTCACACACCCCCCCCAAAACCTCCAGTACAATGGAACAGAAAAATGCCATGAATACGAGCCCCCGGCCCGGTGCCCCGGCCGCTCCCAAAGCCGACGCATCAAGCAGCAGCGGAGCCTCAATGTTCTCCGTCATCGTTATCGTGCTTGCCTTTATCGTTAGCTACATTGTTTTCCAGTTTGTACTCGGCAACGGGAGCCACTTTCAGGGCGGCAACCCCGAGAACAACCCCAACCCCGGCGACTACCTCGGGGTGGTGTACAAGGGCGGGGTTATTGTGCCATTCCTGATGGCCATGTTCCTCTGCGTTATCACCTTCTCCATTGAGCGGGCTCTCACCATTGCCAAAGCCAAAGGCTCGAAAGGCATCGAAAGCTTCGTGCGCACCATTCGTCAGAAGCTCAACAGCAACGACATCAACGGTGCCCTGGCCGCCTGCGACCAGCAAAAAGGCTCGGTGGCCAACGTGGTGAAAGCCGGCCTGATGAAGTACAACGAAATGTCGCGCGACAACACCATGGGCACCGACCAGAAAGTGTTGGCCATCCAAAAGGAAATCGAGGA
>JANXUO010000640.1 GCA_025356245.1 Hymenobacter sp. | reverse complement strand
CCGTGCCGTCGCTGCCGCCGTTCGCCGTCACGTTGGTTTGCGAGCCCGAAGCTAGGCTAATGGCTGAGGGCTGGGTGATGGTGAAGCTGCGGGTGGTGGTGCAGCTGTTGGCATCGGTCACGGTCAGGGTGTAGGTTTGGGCGCTCAAGCCAGTCACGCTGGGGGTGCCGTCGCCGGGCGGGTTGCCAGGGGTCCAGTTGTAGGAGTAGCCGCCCGTGCCGCCGGTGGGCGTGTTCACGCTCGCGGCGCCGGTGCTGCCGCCGAAGCAGGCCACGTTGGTTTGCGACAAGGCGCTGACGGAGATGGCCGAGGGCTGGGTGACGTAATGCCACTCACCGTGCCCGTGGTCCCGAAAGCATCGGTGATGGTCACCGAGTAGGTGCCCGCCGCCAGGCCGGTGCGGTCTTCGGTCGTGATGCCGCCGCCCCAGTCAAAGGTGTAGGGACCCACGCCGCCGCTGGGGGTCAGGTTGATGGCCCCGTTCGTGCCGCCGTTGCAGGCCACGTTCGTCACCACCGTGCTGCCGCTCACCGGGGCAGCCGTCGTGAAGGTCACGCTGCTGCCGTAGCTCGTCCCCACCGAGTTGATGGCGTAGGCCCGCACCGTGTACTGGGTGCTGGCCGTCAGGCCCGATACCGTGCCCGAGAAGGGGCCGGTTGTTACGCCGGTAGTAAGCACTAATGCTTTGGTGTTGCTGGTGATAGGCGTGCCGGTGCCCACCACGTACACCACGCCGCGCTCCGTCAGGCTGCCCCCGCCGTCGGCGGTGATGTTGCCGCCCAGAACAACGCTGGTAGATGCGATGCTGCTGGCTGCCGTGGTCGTCACCGTCGGGGCTGACAGCAGCGTGCCGGTTACCTGAATCTTGTCGAAGAGGAACGTTTCGCCGTTGCCGGACGCATCCTGGCTTAGCTCCTCAATCATGAAGTCTACCTGCTGACCGTTCAGGGCAGTGGGCAGTGTAAAGTCAAACTGCGCCATGGCCGGGCCCAGCTGGGCGCCGGTGGGGGCGCTGGTCAGGTTGGTAGGGTCGGCATCCTGGGCCATGTTGCCGGTGCTGTTCACCGCTTGGATGGTGCTGCGGAAGGAACCAAAAATCACCCAGCTGCCCCCGTTCGAGCGGTAGTAGAGCTTGGTATAGTCGTTGGAATCCCAGGCCCCGGTGGTGGCCCCCAGCAGGATTTTAAAGTGCAGGTTGGCATAGCTGGCGGCATTCACCTGCTTGGTCACAAACGTGCCAATGTCGGTCAGCGCCGGGTTGGCGATGTTGCCGGTGCCGGCCGAGTACCAGTAGTAGCTGTTGCTAATACCACTGAAGTTCGTCTGCACAGCCCCGTTGGCAAACCAGGGGCCGTTCGCGCTGTTGTTGGCGATGTTGGTGCGGAAGAAAGCCGCCCCGTTGACGGCGGTGAAATGGTTGCTCTTGTAGCGGGTGCCTTCGCCGTCGGCTTCCAGTTCCTCGATGTAAGCGTTTGGCAGGGAGGCCACGTCCAGGCTCGACGTGACGAGAATGTTGCGGGTTATCGTGTTGCCGGTTGCCGACGAGGCATCGGTCACCGTGAACTGAATGGTCCGGGTGCCATCAAAGGCATCAATGGCATCGATATCCTGATACCTCACCGAGCGCAGGGCCGTCTGGTAGTTGGCCAGCGTGGTGGTGCCCGTCAAGGTCAGGATGCCGGTACCGGTATTGTAGCTGCCCGAAATGCCGTTCTGATTAACGAACGTCAGCCGGTCTTCCGAGGCATCGAAGCCGATGATGCGCACCGTGGCGCCGCTCTGGGTCGTGTTGTCTGCGTCAGCAACGGTAAGCGTGCTCGTAATCTGTACGGAGGCAGCGCCTTCGGCGTAATTAATCGTCGTGCCTTCAATGTTCGCCAGTACCGGGGGCGAACTGCTGTTCAGCGTCCCAAGCACCCGAATGTTATCAAAGGCCAGCTCTTCGCTGAGGCCTTCTTCCGAAAACACCACCCGCACTTGCATGGTGGTGCCCGTGCCGGCTACGTTAAAGGTAAAGTCACTCATCGGCGACGTAACGACGGGCGAAATGTTTAAATCGGTTGCGTCATACGTCTTGCCGTCCAGGTTGGTATCTTGGCGCAGCTTGCCGCTCGTGTTAGCGCTGGGGTTGTCGCCCAGAAACTGCCCGGCCGTCACCCAGACCCCGGTGCCGTTGAACCGCGTCTGGATTTTGATGGTGTCGTTGTTTTCCCAGTTGGCGGGGTTGCGCAGGTCAATCAGGCCGATTTTTACCTGCAGGGCGGTGTAGCCCGCCACGTTTAGCGGCAGCAGCGTCACCTTGCCCGCTGGCCGGACAAACGAGTTGGCCGGTCCCCGCACCCCTTCGCCAATCCAGAAGTAGGAATCGGTTGTCGGGAAGGTGCCCCCGGCGGGTATGCCACTGGCTTGCACCGTCGAGGTAAGCGAAGTGGGCGCACTGGGGTTAGTATAATCCTGCGGCGGGGCGCCGTTGAACGCCCGCACGAAGTACGAGTTGTTATTGCCGGTTACAGCCGTAGCATTCGCGTTCGCCGCAATGGTGTAGGAGGTCGTGTTGGCCAAGTCCACCTTCGACGTGCCCGTTCCCGGCTGCACGGCGAAACCCTCGGTTAGGAGAGTGGTTTGAGCTTGGGCTCCCAGCGCCATCAGGAGCGGCAGCAGCAGCAATGGCAGTAGCCACCTGTAGCCTTCCCTTCAAAGTGTGCCAGTCAAAACGAAAGATTCGGCGGCTTGTCGAAACTCAATGGGGGTAAGAAAGTTGAGGGCCTCGTGTGGCCGCAGGTGGTTGTAATCGTGCTGCCATTGCTGGCATTGTTGACGCACATGGCGCAGGCTGGGAAATAGGTATTGGTCGAGCAGTTCGCGGCGGAACGAA
>JANXUO010000204.1 GCA_025356245.1 Hymenobacter sp. | reverse complement strand
GGACGAAGCCCTTCGGGCGATTCGTCCGACGAGTGCTTATTTCTTCACCGGCGCGGCATTCGTCACCTTACGAAACACGGTCTCAACAGGTTCACCTTCTAAAAGATGTGCTACATCGCCAGCGTCAATGGCGGCTTTAAGCAACGCCAGCACCTCGCGATAAGCCGCCAGGGTGTGGGCCACGTCCTCATCCGAGTGCGAGAAGCACATATTGTGGAATCCGCTCCACATGATGCCGCGCTTGAACAGCTCCTGCTGCACGAAAGCTTTTACCTCCAGCGGGTTGCCCGCGCTGGGGTCGAAGGTGACGATGGTGCGGCACGGGTAGCCGTAGCACTTGGTGTAGCTGCTAAGGCTGAGGTCGGCAGCAATCTTATTGTAACCGTCAAGCAGCTTCTGGCCCTGCACGGCGAGGCGGGCGGGCACGTTTTGCTCGCGCATCTCGGCAATGGTGGCCATGGCGGCGGCCATGCTCAACGCTTCGCCGCCGAATGTGGTGAAGAAGAATACCTCTTGCTCAAACAGTTGCATTACGTCCTTGCGGCCGGTAAGCAGCGCAATGGGCATCCCGTTGGCGAATGCTTTGGAATACACCGCCAAGTCGGGCGTGATGCCGAAAAACGCCTGCGCCCCGCCCACGGCAATGCGGAAGCCGGTCCACATCTCGTCAAAAATCAGGAGCGTACCGTTTTCCTTGCACAGCCGGGCTACTTCGTGCAGGAAATTATCCTTCGGCGCGTCAAAAATGAAGGGCTCCAGGATGACGCAGGCCACGTTCTCATCCAGCAACGCTTTGAGCGAGTCGAGGTTATTGTACTCAAACGCCGCCGTCATGTCCTTGGTAGCCTGCGGAATGCCTTTGTCGCGGCTGGTGGTACCGATATACCAATCGTGCCAGCCGTGGTAGCCGCAGCACAGCACGTTGTCGCGGCCCGTAAAAGCGCGGGCTACCCGCACGGCGGCGCTGCACACGTCGGCCCCGGTTTTGCTAATGCGAATGCTTTCCGCGTTGGGAATAATCTCGTGAATCAACTCGGCGAGCTGCACTTCCAGCTCGTGCATCATCGAGAAGGTGATGCCGTCTTCGAGCTGGGCGCGGATGGCGTCGTCCACCCGCTGGTAAGCGTAGCCCAGCGAGATGGGGCCAATACCCATCTGATAGTCAATGTACTCGTTGCCGTCCACGTCCCAGATATGGGAGCCTTTGGCACGTTTCACGTACTTCGGCGACGCGCCTTTGGTGTACTGGCCGGGGCCTTTGGCCAGGGTTTGCGTCACGGGGTGCATGATTTGCACGGCGCGGGCGTAAAGGGCGTCGGAATTGGGGTAGCTCATAATCATTGATTTTTTTAAATTGCGCTAAGCGTAAGGGCGAGGCAATCCCCTCCCTTACTCGGCAAATTCGTTTTCGCGCACGTTGGTTTTTGCGCCAAACTCGGCCGGCTCGCCACCCAGGCCGGCGGCGATGCGCTGGGCCAAATGCTGCGCCGTGAAACCCTCGTATTCCAGCACTTCGCTCAGACGGCCGGGGCGATACCAGCGTTCTTCCAGCGCAATCGGCAACACGCGGGCCGTGAACTGGTTGCGAAGCAATACCTCGGCCAGAATGGAGTAGAGGCCACCGGTTACGAAATGGTCTTCGACGGTGACGATGAGGCCGCCGCTGCGCACCACGGCCAACAGGGCCGCTTCGTCTATCGGCTTGAGGGTGCGCAGATTGACAAGGCCCACAGAGTAACCCTGGGCTTCGAGCAGCTCGCGGGCGGGTAGGGCCTGCTCGAACAGCATTCCGTACACGAGGATGGTGGCGTCGCGGCCTTCGGCTACGACTTCGGCCTTGCCAATTTCGAATGGCGCGTGCTGGTAAGTGCCTGGACGCGTGTTGATGCGCACGTAAGCCGGGTCGGGCGAGGCCCAGATGGCGGGCAGCATGGCTAGCATATCGGCCTCGTCGGCGGGGGCAAAAACCGTCATGCCCGGAATGCCGCGCATCAGGCTCACGTCCTCAATGGCCTGGTGGGTGGGCCCGTTGCCATCCGACAAAAAGCCCGGCACAAAGCTGCTGATTTTTACCGGCAGGCGCGGAATTCCCACATCGGTTCGAATAAACTCAAATGCTCGAAGGGTAAGAAAGGTAGCCAGCGCGTGAACCACCGGAATACGGCCCCGCAACGCCAGCCCCGCCGCCGCCCCAATCAAGGTTTGCTCGGTGATGCCGGTGTCGATGAACCGGCCACCGAGCACGGCGGGCAGGTTGCGGATGAGGGCGCGGTTTTCGGCCGTCATCACGATAAGGCGGTCGTCGGCGAGGGCGATTTCGCGGATAATACTCTCGTAATTCATTCGCTTGATGTTAAAACGTCATGCTTAATCTGTCGTTCCGAAGGAAGCGTCCCTACTGCACACGTAATCCAATCATGCAACGAAGCAGTAGAGATGCTTCCTTCGTCAGCATGACGTTCAAACTAGCGAACGATGAGGGTTTCGCTGGTGAGTTTGGTGGCTTCCTGGCTGTGCAGTTCCTCAAGAAGGCTGGTTATTTCGTCGGCTGAGAAGTTGCAAAACCAGCGGTCGGCGCGGGCTTCGATGCTGGGCAGGCCGCGGCCGCGCACCGTGTCGCAGATGATGACCGAGGGCTTGGTGGCGGAGAAGGGCAGGGCTTGGAAAGCCGTTTCAAGGGCCTGAAAATCGTGACCGTCGATGCGCTGCACGGCCCAGCCGAAGGCTTCAAACTTGGGGGCCAGCGGCTCCAGCGGTATCAGGTCTTCGGTGGCGACGTTGGCCTGGAAGTGGTTGCGGTCGATGACGAGGGTGAAGTTGTGCAGGTTGTGGGCGGCGGCAACGAGCACGGTTTCCCACACGCTGCCTTCGTTCAGCTCGCCGTCGCCGGTGATGACGATGGTGCGGTTATTCAGGCCGCGCAGGCGGTTGTCGAGGGCCACACCCAGGCCCACGCTGGGCAGGTGCCCCAGCGAGCCCGAATGAAACTCGACGCCCGGCACGTTGCGGTTGGGGTGCCAGTAAATATGGTCACTGGCTTTGAGGTGGTTGGCCAGGCGCTCCTTGGGCATGTAGCCCAGCTCCACGAAGGTGCCGTAGAGGGCCGGCACGTCGTGGCCTTTGCTCAGAAAGAGGAAGTCGCGGTCGGGCGCATCCAGCGTTTGGGGGCTGATGTGGAGGAAGTCGGCGTAGAGGTACACCAGCAAATCGGCGCAGCTCAGCGAGGCCCCCGTGAAGCAGCCGCCGTCGGTGCTCAGGCGCACAATGTGTTCGCGGACACGCAGAGCCAGGGCTTGGAGTTCGGCTTGTTTTTCGGAAGTCATGTACGATTGTATTTCGGCAGGTCGTCGT
>JANXUO010000599.1 GCA_025356245.1 Hymenobacter sp. | reverse complement strand
TTGCCACGGCGGGCACCAACCAGTTGTTTCGCGGCGTGGCCTTCTCGCCGGTTAGCGCCAACCCGGTCAACACGGCCCTGACCATCACCAACGGCACGTTCAGCAACACGGCGGCCAACTCGAACAGCAACTCGACCAACTTCACGCTGACCAACAGCAGCGCTTCGCCCCAAACGGTGACCATCACCACCAGCGGTGCGCCGTTTAGCTACGCGGGCAGTACGCTTGTGGTGCCCGCCAACGGCACGAAGACCTTCGTGGTGAACTTCGCTCCTACGGCTGCCGGTACTTTCAATGGCACCGTGACGGCGGCTGTTACGGGCTTCCAGAACGTAACTTCGGCTTCGTTCTCGGCCGTGGGCACGGCCCCGGCCAACACGGCCCTGACCATCGCCAACGGCACGTTCAGCAGCACGGCGGCCAACTCGACCAGCACCTCGACTAACTTCACGCTCAGCAACAGCAGCGGCACGGCCCAGTCGGTGACGCTGAACACGAGCGGCGCACCCTTCACCGGCACTACGCCCACCACGGTGAGCGTGCCGGCTACTGGCTCGACTACCTTCACGGTGACGTTCGCGCCCACCGCCGCCGGCACCTTCAACGGTACGGTGACGGCCGTTGTGTCGGGCTTCCAGAACGTAACGTCCGGCTCGTTTTCCGCCACGGCTACGGCCGCTTCGGTGGTGCCAACGCTCACGGCGGCATCGACCAGCACCCTGCTTGTGGGCATCCCCAGCATTGTGTTGATTTCGGGTACTAATTTCAGTACGAGCGCCGGTGCCACCACCATCAACTACAGCGGCGGCACCGCTACGGCCCTGAACGTGACCAACAGCACCGCCCTGCGCGTGACGCTGACCCCCACCAGCGCCGGCGCGGGCACCGTGACTGTAACGACCACCGCCGGTGGTACCTCCACCACCAGCCTGCCCATGACGGCCTCGACCCCGCCAGCGGGCTTCTTCGAGCCGTTTGAGTCGTTCTTCCAAACCAGCTACCTCACCTCGCCCACCGTGCTCCCCCTGAGCAGCGGCAACGTGACGGCCAATGGTGTACTGCTCAACGGTACGGCGTTGCCCAACACCGACAAGCGCAACAACGCCCAGGCAGCCCGCCTGCGGCCCAGCGGCTACGTGCAGTTTGCCCGCACCAACGGCGTGGGCAGCGTTACGCTGCAAGCGGCAGTGTTCGGTACGCAGTCGCCCACCAGCCCCAGTTTCACGGTGAGCTACTCGCTCGATGGCGGCACCACCTTCACGACCGTGGCCGGTACGCCTGCTGATGGTGCCCTCACCGCTACCCTCGCCAGCTACTCGTACCCGGTGAATGCCGCTGGTTCGGTGCTGTTGCGCATCACCAACACGGCGGTGTACGTAGCCAGCAACTCGCCCCAGGTGAACGTGGACGACGTGCAACTGACAGATTTCAACGCCACCACCGGCAACCTGACCATAGTAAGCGGCACCCAGAACGTGAGCGGGGCCTACAACAACGTGACCATCGTGGGCGGCACTGCCAACCTCACCGGTGCCCTGGTAGTGAACGGCACCCTGACGGTGCAAAACGGCGGTGTGCTGAACACGGCTTGCCAGAGCGTAACCGGCCCCGGCAGCTTTGCCTTGCAGGCCGGTGGCACGCTGGGCATTTGCTCGGCAACCGGCATCACGGCCAGCGGCGCTAGCGGCGCGGTGCAGCTTTCGCCTCGCTCGTACTCGGCCGATGCCAACTACACCTACAACGGCACTGTTGCCCAGGTAACGGGTGCTGGCTTGCCAGCCCGCGTGCGCAGCCTGACGGTGAACAACAGCACCGGTGTAACGCTCAGCGCGGCTACCAATGTGGCTCAGCTGCTGGCTTTGACCAGCGGCAACTTGGCTACTGGTGGCAATACCTTCACCCTGCTCTCGATTGACGGCCAGGGTTCGGCCGTGGTGGACAACACCGGCGGCGTGGTAACTGGCACGGCTACCGTGCAGCGCGCCGTGGACCAAACCCCGGTGGGCACGAGCGGCAACACGGGCTACCACCATTACAGCAGCCCGGTGGCTGCCACTACCCTGCCCGACCTGGACGTGCCCGGCGCCTTCGCCAACACCTACAACACGGCCTACAACTCGGCCGTGACGCCCGGCACCACCCGCCCTTTCCCAACTGTGTTTGCCTACGACGAAACCCGCCTGGCCACCTCGCCTGCTGTGGGCCTCGACGCCTTCAGCAAGGGCTGGCTCTCGCCTGTGGGCACCGAAGCCATGCCCGTGGGCAAAGGCTACTCGGCTAACATTCCCAACGCGCTGGTCGTTGACTTCGTCGGCACCCTCAACAACGGCAACATCGACATCACGGGCCTGACCCGTGGCGCCGACGCCGGAGCTGGTTATCACCTGGTGGGCAACCCCTACCCCGCGCCTCTGAACTGGGACAACGTGGTGGCTGGCCGCCGCGTGGGCCTCGACGGGGCTGCGTACGTCTTCAACTCAACCGGCCCGTACTCGGGCAGCTACCGCAGCCGTACCAACGGCGTGGGCGGCATCTACGGTGACGTGCGTGACGCGCTCATTCCCTCGGCCGCGGGCTTCTTCGTCCGTACCAACGCGGGCCAGACCGGCGCGATTAACCTTATCAACACTGACCGCGTGACGACCTTCGGGCCGCAGCCGGCCTTCGGCCGCTCGGCTACCGCTGCTCGTCCGATGCTGCGCCTGGCGCTGACCAACGCTGCCAACACGGTGGCCGACGACGCCTTTGTTTATTGCGAAGCTGGTGCTTCGCTGAACGTGGACGCCAACTTCGACGCCGCCAAGCTGGCTAACCCCAGCGGCCTGAACGTGGCCACCACGGCCGGCAACCAGCAGCTGGCCATCAACGGCCTGCCGGTGCTGGCCAACGCTACGGTGCTCGTGCCCCTGACGGTGGCCGTACCCGCCGCCGGTGCTTACACCTTCACAGCCGCTGGCCTGAGCAACTTCGGCGCCACCACGGTGGTGCTGCGCGATGCCCTGACCGGCACCCGCACTGTCCTCACGGCCGGTACCGCCTACCGCTTCACGACGGCTACGACGTCGGCCAACGGCCGCTTCGTGCTGGAATTGAACCCGGCTGCTGCGCCGCTGGCCTCGGCTTCGCAGGCACTGGCTGCCTTGGTGCAGGTGTACCCCAACCCCGCCCGCGGGGCCTTCCACCTCTCGGTGCCGGCTTCGGCCAAGGCCGCTACGGTGCGCCTGACCAACGTCCTGGGCCAAACGGTGCTGACCCGCTCGCTGACCTCGGCTGAGGCTGACTTCAGCACCAGCGGCCTGGCCGTGGGTGTGTACACCCTCCGCCTCGCGGTGGATGGCGCTACCATCACCCGCAAAGTGGTGGTGGAGTAATTGCTAAGACGAAATGGCTGGGGTTTCTGACCCCGGCCATTTTTTAGGAAAAAGCCCCCGGCCCTTTTGGGTGCCGGGGGCTTTTTTTTGTTAAAGAATCCAAACATCGGGGTGGGACATATCCCACCCCGATTTAAAAAGACCTACTTAACCAGGTCGCCGCTGAGGCGCAGGAGCTGGGTTTCGGCGGTTTTGGCGGCGTATTCGATGTCGTAGCGGCGGGTGGCGGCGGCGAGCTGGTTGCGCTGGGCTTCGCGGAGGACGAGGGGCGTGACGAGGCCGAGCTTGTAGCGTTCGAGGGCGATGGCCACGTTTTGGTTGGCGAGGGCGAGGTTGTCGGTTTCGAGGGTGAGGAGGGCGAGGTAGTTTTGGTACTGGGCGAAGGCGGTGGTGGCGTCGGCGCTGAGCTGGAGGGCGGTTTGGTCGAGCTGGAGCTGGCTCTGGGCTTCGGCGAGGCGGGCGTTTTGTTCGAGGCGGCGCAGGTTGCCGCCGCCGTAGAGGGGTACGCTGGCGGTGAGGCCGTAGTTGAAGCCCAGGAGCTGGTTGGTGCTGTTGGTGAGGACGACCCCGGCAAAGGCGGCATTGTTGATGTTGCGGGTGAGGCCGTAGCCGGCCACGGCCCCGAGGGTGGGGTAGCGGGCGGCGCGGGCGAGGCGGCGGTTGGCGGCCGCCACGGTGGCGGCGCGGCGGGCGGCGGCCAGGCGGGGGTTGCGGGCGCTGCGGGCGGCGGCGAGTGAGTCGGGCTGCAAATCGCGGCGGACGACGAGCGAATCGACGGCCCGAAAATCCTGGGCCGGGGCGCGGCCGAGCAGGGTGTTGAGGGCAACCTTAGCGGCGGTGACGGTTTGCTGCTGTTGCAGGAGCTGGCTGCGGTCGGCGTTGTAATCGACGCGGGCGGCGAGGACTTCGACCTTGGCGGCCACGCCCACGTCCACTTGGGCTTGGGTGAGGTTGATGCGGACCTGGCCGATTTTGAGGGCTTCGTCGAGGGCGCGGATTTTGGCGGTTTGGCGCACCACGTCGAAGTAGGCGTTGCTGATGGCCTCCACGGTTTCCTCGACGGTGGCGCGGGTGGTTTCCTGCTGCTGCTGGCTGAGGGCCCGGAGGCGGTCGTGGGCGATGAACATCCCGAAGCCGTCGAAAAGCGTCCAGCCCAGGGTGAGGTTGGTGTTGAGCAGGTTGGAGGTGGCGCCGTTGACGATGCGGGGGTCGGCGTCGCCGAAGCGCTGGTTGATGTTGTTGTTGTTGAAGGTGCGGGTGGCGTTGGCCGTGAGGCGGGGCAGCTGCCCGGCGTTGCCGCGGCTCACGTTGTTGGCGGCAATTTGGGCATCCTGGCGGCTGAGGAGGATGTCGTAGTTGCGCTGCAAGCCTTCGGCCAGGGCTTGCCGCAGGGTGAGGGCCGGGGGTTGGGCCAGGGCCGGCAGCGGCAGCAGCAGGAGCAGCAGGTGCAAGGGTTTCATCGACATAAATGAGGCTCGGAAAAGAAAATAAGCGGATTCAGCAGCACGGGTTGCCCGCTTATTGAGGCAAAATGTGGGCTCGGGTACCCCACGGGGCACCTCGTAAGAGCAAAGCACGCACTCGTAAGGGCAAAGCGTGCACTCGTAAGGGCAAAGCGCGCACTCGTAGGGGCAAAGCGCGCACTCGTAAGAGCAAAGCACGCACTCGTAAGGGCAAAGCGTGCACTCGTAAGGGCAAAGCGCGCAC
>JANXUO010000201.1 GCA_025356245.1 Hymenobacter sp. | reverse complement strand
GGCGTTACGGGCGAGGCACTTGCGGGGGTGTAGTCGTCGTACCACAAGCCGATGGCGGCCAATACCACGCCGCCCACGGCCTTCAGCTCAATCTGGTCGACGGCGTCCTCCAGGCGGCGGCCGTTGGGGAAGCCGTCCATGTTGGGGATGTTTTGCAGCGTGGTGGTGGTGTTGAAGCGGGCATCGGTGAGGCCGAGCACGGCGGCGGCCAGCAGGCCCTGGTTGCTGAAATCGGCCGAGTTGCGGGGCGTGGCGGGCACGGCCATGTTCAGGCGCAGCATGTCGCCGCCGTGGGGGCCGCCCTGCGTGAGGATGAGAAAGTTATTGACAAAGGGCTTGCCGGCGGCGAGGGGGTTGCCGTTTTTGCCGGTGGCGAGCTGGTAGGGGGCCGCGTTGGGCACGCCAGTGTGGAAGATGGGCTTGATGTCCACCGAGCGGGGCTTGCCCGGCACCAACAGATATTCGCCGTAGCCGCCGTTGGCAATCGGGGCCAGGGCGGTACCGGCTACTGCGCCGCTACCGGCCAGGCCCGAGAGGCCCGCGGCTTGGTTGCGGAAGTCGAAGCCGTTGGCCGGCAGGCCGGGCTGGCCGGCCAGCGACTTGGTTTGGATGCGCAAGGCACCCAGTGCCGGTACGGCCTCGCCGTAGTAAGTGGCGGCCACCGTTTTGGGCGCGGCGGGCGCTACGGGCGCATTGTCGGCCATGTACAGGCTCAGCTCCGGGTTCGAGAGGTAGTCCTCGGTCACGGCCGCTTCGGCGTAGGGCGAGGCGCGGTTCCAGGCGTCTTTGCTGCCGATGGGGTTGATGGCCTCGTTCAGCAAGGGCATTCCCAGCCGCGATACCTGCACGTAGGTGGCATTATCGGTGGTGGCACCGCCAGTGGCGCTGAGCGTCCGCATGGAGGGGCGGCTGGCCGAGGCCCACACCCCAATCACGTAGTTCGGGTCGAGGATGCTGATGGCGGCCGATACGGGCTGGTTATTTTTCTGCAAAGTCGCAATCGGGGCGCTGATGGCAATCGACTGGATGTTGTAGTGGGCCAGGCCGTCGCGGTGGCCTTGGTTCACGCGCAGGCCGCCTAGGTCGAAGATGCCGCCCAAATCCACAAAGAAGGGGTCGTCGGAGGAGCCACAGAAGATTTGCTCGCCGCCACCGCCCGTGGCGTTGGTCACGGCCGCCAGGCGGCGGTCGGTATACGTCTGGGTCGAGTTCAGGCCCGCTCCCCCGTTAATCGAGCGCGGCCCGATGTTGTAAGCCGGCACCACGCCGTTGGTTACGATGGTCGAAAAACCCCCGCCGTTCACGCTTTTCTCGCAGACGTAGGTCGTTTTCAGGTTCTGGGCACCCAGCCGGATGTTGAAAAACGTGCTGGGGTCTTGGTTCGTCCGCGTAAAAGTGAAGCGGTAGGTGATGTTGTCGGCATTGGTGGCGCCGCTGTTTTTAACGTGAATTTCATACCGCACATTTTCGCCGAACGTGTAGTAGCTCGGCCCGCCTTGCGGCAGCTGAAACGGCACATAGTCGGCGATGAGCACCACCCGGTTAGGGTCGTTCGGGGCCACAAAGGCGTACACGTCGGTGACGTCGGCCAGCGGGTCGTTGGCAATGAGGGGGGCCTCGCGGTGGCTGCTGGCCTCCAGCGGAGCCGGCCCGGCTACCCAGGCCAGGCCGCCCGCCAGGGCCGCCGTGCCGAGGCACAACCCAAGCATGGGGCGTGAAAGAAGTTTTTTCATGTGAAAAACAAGTAAAAAGGGTGAAGTAAATTGGTGCGCGGTGGCTTTCACCACAGCAGCGCCGAGGGCCACCGCGTACCAATTCGGCCAACGGCCGAAGGAATTACGGCAGCCAGGGAAGTTTGGATTTCACTTAAAAAAAGTTTTTTTGCTGCCCGTCAAAAAAAACAAAATGCAGGCTCCTTGCTCCGTTACAGCCTCTTGCGCTGGCACCCGCAACACCTTAGCTAAACCTGCCTGCGCGGCGAACAGTAGTGGACAGGGGAGGGCAGAACCGCGCAAAAGCCCAGGCGCTACTAAAGTAATTGGGCGCATTTGCATCTGGCCAACGATTGTAGTAAATTCGTGCTGGCCCCCGGCCCTGTACTTTTACAGTTCGTAGCAGCCTTTACGCTTCCTCCTCTCGTGGCTTTCCCTGACCTTGACCCCACCGCCGACGCGGCCCCCGACTACCTGCAACCCGGCGACTCGTTGGATTTTGACCTCACCCCGGCCGCCGATGCCGACGCCGAGAGTGCCGAAATCGACCTCGACGCGACGGAAGCGCCCGTCAGTAGCCTTTTCGGCGCCGATGATGCCGACGCCAAAAACCCCGACAACGTCGCCGAAGCCGAAACCGAAGCCGCCCCCGCCGAAGAGCCCGAAACCGCCTTCGCCCCCGGCGAAGCCCTGCACGACATTGCCACCGTGAAAGGCATGTACCAAAATTGGTTTCTGGACTACGCCAGCTACGTTATTCTCGAGCGGGCCGTGCCTGCCATCGAGGACGGCCTCAAGCCCGTGCAGCGCCGCATCCT
>JANXUO010000569.1 GCA_025356245.1 Hymenobacter sp. | reverse complement strand
CGCCAGCCCTTCAGCTTCCAGCCGGCTTAGTACGGGCACCACTTGGTCGAGGTATTTCAGGGTCGAGTGGGTGCCCGTCCAGCCGATGACGAACTGGCCGGGGGCCGCTTGGTTACGCACCCGGTTGTGCAGGTGCTCGGTGTCGATGGTGGTGGGATTGACGACGGTGCAGGCATTGAACTGTCGGGCATAGTCGGCCAGGTAGGCGTTGCCGCAGCTGTTACGGTAGGCCCAGCGGCAAATACTGCCTACTTTCTGGTGCCACTTCAAGCCCGCCGCCAGGCGGTTGGCCTCCGAAATAGCTGGCAGCCAAATGGCGTCGTCAAAATCGTAGATTACGCGCTTGCCCAGCACCTTGGCCATCAGCCACTCGAACACCGGCGGGCCAAGCGGGGCTGCTTCGCGGTGAATGAAAACGAAATCGTAGGCTGAAAGCCCGAAAAGCACCCCCAGCCGCCGCAGAAACCCCCGCGCAATGCCCGTTGCCTTGGCCGCCGTGTGGCCGGGCTTGTAAAGAATAGCCCACGTGGCATCCGACAAAAACGGCACCAGCCGGCAGGTGTGCCCCGCCGCCGCCAGGGCCCCCAGGTACTGCTCGAAACGAAACCGCTGCGAAGGCGCTTTGCCCACCGGGTACGGAATAAGAAACAGAATGCGAGCCATGCGGGGGGGGTTAGCGGCGGTGGTAAAAGGCCAGCACTCCGTCGATTACCCGATTTTGCAGGTCGGGGTGCAATTCGTAGTACAGGGGCAGGCGCAGCAGGCAATCGGTGTAGTGGTCGGCCCACGGCAGGGGGCGGCCGTCGTGCTTTTTGGCGTAGTAAGGGCTGCTGTGCAGGGCAACGTAGTGAAAAACCGATAGGATTTGCCGGGACTTCAAGTGGGCAATGAGGGCGCTCCGCTCCGCCGGGCTGCGGCATACGAGGTAAAACAGGTGGCCGTTGTTGCTGGCGTAAGCTGGTAGCAGGGGCCGGCCAATGCCTTCGGCCGCCAAGGGAGCAAACGCCTCAAAGTAGCGCTGCCAAATGGCCTTGCGCCGGGCCTGAATGGCCGCCAGGTTTTCGAGCTGAGCAAACAGAAAGGCCGCAATAATGTCGGAAGGCAGGAACGACGAACCCACTGCGACCCACTGGTATTTGTCCACCTCGCCCCGAAAAAAGGAGGAGCGGTTGGTCCCTTTCTGCCGAATAATTTCGGCGCGTTGCGTGTAGGCCGGGTCGTTGATGGCCAACAGGCCGCCCTCGCCCGAAATTATATTTTTGGTTTCGTGAAACGAAAAGGCCGCCAGTGCCCCGAGGGTACCCAGGGCCCGGCCGTTGTGAAAGCCGTCGATGGCCTGGGCCGCGTCTTCCACCACCGCCAGCCCGTGCCGGTCGGCCACGGCTTGCACAGTGTCCATGTCGCAGGCAATGCCGGCGTAATGCACCGGTACAATCACGCGGGTGCGCGGCGTCACCAGTGCCTCCAGGCTGGCCGCATCGAGGTTGGGGTTGAGGGCGGTGCTGTCGGCAAACACGATTTTGGCCCCGCGCAGCACAAAAGCGTTGGGAGTGCTAACAAACGTGTAGGAGGGCACGATGACCTCGTCGCCGGGCTGGATGTTGAGCAGCAGCGCGGCCATCTCGAGCGCGGCCGTGCAGCTGGTGGTCAGCAGTACCTTTTGAAAGGCAAGGTTTTGCTCGAAAAAACTATGGCATTTTTCGGTAAAGATGCCGTCGCCCGATAATTTACCAAAGCGCACCGCTTCTTCGATGTAGCGCGTTTCGGAGCCGGAAAAATAGGGTTTGTTGAACGGAATGGCAGGCAACATCGGGCACCGGTATGGGCCGGCAAAGGTAGCCACCGGGGCTGGCAATGGCCGCTACAGCCAGAGGTGGTAAACGTGTTCCACGGCACTTTCGACAAAGCCGCACCGGCGATAAAACCGACAGGCCAGCACGTTTTCCAACTGCGTTACTACTTGCAATTCATCGAATTCCCACAGGGCAGCCTGCCGCTGGGCAGCCTGCACCAACCGTTGTCCAATGCCCTGCCCGCGGGCCTCGGCCGCCACGGCCAATAGGCCAACGTCGGCCCGCCCGTGCTTGCTACCCAGGGTCAGCAGTCCGGCGGGCTGCTTTGGCCCGCCCGGCCCGGCGCTGGCGTAGCCAACCAGCACCTGCCGGGCCAGCTCGCCGCTGAGCGACTTGCGCAGCCACTCGCGGTAGATGCCGACGAAAACGGAGGACGGCAAGCGCGGGTCACGGCGAAAGCGCGAGTACGCGCCACTTTGCAACGCCAGGTCTTCGAGGCAGGCCGTCCACTCGGTAGTGGGCTGAACGGTGACGGCGGCGGGCGTCTGGGCCAGGCCGGCGGCCACGGGCAGCACAAACGTCGCCTTGCGGTCGGCCAGCCAGGCACCCGCTTGCCGGGCGCTGGCGTTGCTACGGGCATCGGCGGGGCTGGCCACGAGGTACAGCAGCGCCAGCCCTTGCTGCCGGGCATCGGCCAGCAACTCGGCAAGGGCTGCGGAAGTCAGGTCGTCGAGCAGGACACGCGCTACGCCAAAGCCCATTAGTTGACTGTCCCAAAGTAAGGGAGTCAGTTGATTGATTGGCAGAAGCTGCGTTGGTGCCAAAGCGTTACTGTGTTGTATCCGACGTGTTCGTAACGCCGTGGCGGCCTGGCTATTTGGCCCCAAAGCCCCAATATTCGCCCCCAGCTCGGCATTACCCACCAGCGGGCAGCAACGCCGCATAAGCGGCCTGCGCCCGGTCGAGGCGGCGGTGGCGGCGGGCTATTTCGGGCACCCGCGCCCGGTTGCCGGGCTGCGCCAGCTGGGCCTCGATGGCAACCAGCGCAGCCGTCAAGGTAGCCGGAACCTGCAAATCAAACACGGCCCCGCCGCCCTCGGCCACCACAATGTCCGAATCGTCGCCGATGCCGGGGGGCAGCAGCACCGGCAGGCCGCTGGCCCAGTACTCGCCGATTTTAATGGCCGAGCAAAACAGCCGGCAAGGCGCGGGCTTGATGGTGGCAAAGGCAAAGTCGGCGGCCGAAAGGTAGTCGGGCACCTCGGCGTGGGCGGCCAGGCCCACGAAGGCAGCGGCCTCGGGCGGCAGGCCCGCCGCCCGCAGCTTGCCGCGCACCCCGGCCCCGGCGTCGGGGGTAAGCACGAGCAGGCGGAAGCCCGGTCCGAAATGGTCGGCCGCCGCCCGGAACACGTCAAACGCCTCGGCGTCGTAGTAAATACTCCCAAACTTGCCCACGTACACCCCCACCACGGCCCCGGCAGCAATGCCCAGGCGCTGGCGCACCCGCTGCCGGGCGGCGGCGTCGAAGCCAAATGCGGCGACATCCACGGAGCAGGGCACGGTGACGATGCGGGCCGCCGGCACCCCTTCGGCAATGAGTTGGCGGCGGTAGTTTTCGGCCACCGGCATCAGGCCCCGGGCCAGCTGTTTCTGGCGCGTTTCCCAGTGCCGCTGAAACAGGTAGCGGGGGTCGTAGCGCCGCCACACGCCCGATTCGAGCATATAGTCGGCGTGGGGCTCAAACGATTCGACGTAAAACGGCAGCTTGCTCTTTTTCCACACCAGGTAGGCCAACGCCCCGGCCGGGGAACCCCGCGCCAGCAAAAAATCAGGCTTAAACTCAGCCACCTGCCGCAGTAGCTCGGCTGGGAAACGGGTAAAATCTTCGATTTTGTTAAGAAACACGTTGCGCGAAGGCCGCGAGCGCAAGGGCTCAAACGAAATTTTATCGCACTCGAAACCGGGGGCAAACGCCAGCGCGGCCTGGGCATCGGCCCCGCGCTCGATGGTGACGAGGCGAATGGCCGTTACGTCGGGGCGCTCGTGCAGCAAGCGCAGGTGGGGCAGCACGGTGCTGGTGGTCAGGCCATCGTTCAGCCCCCAGTAGCCCAGGTATAAAATTCGCATTTAAATAATTGATTGGAGTAAATAATTGCTGGCCTGCTGCAAAAACGCCCGCCGCAACGGCCAGCACGGCAGCGGTTAGCCGCGTTTGAGCAGGCGCACCAGGCGCGGCCCCAACAGGATGCGGGCGTAGAGTTGCACCCGACCAGCGGCGCTCAGGCCGGCGCGGGCCATCGTGGCAAAGCGCCAGGCCTGCTGGCGGTGCCCATCGGCGTACGCGTGGATGGCGCAAAGGTAATAAACCCGTCCGAGGAGGGTGTTGCGCTGCGCCGGGCTCAAGGCCAGGTGCTGCTGCATCCAGCCGGCCGCCAGCTCCAAGCGGCGGATGAGGCCCTGGTTATCCGAACGCATCGAGCGTTGGTCGTGGTCGTTCATGGTCAGCGTCAGGGCATCCACCAGCTGCACGGCATCGCCGTGCTGGGTGTTTTGCAGCATAAACATCCAGTCTTCCACGGCGGCGTAGCGGCGGTCTTCCTCAAAGGGGCGCAAATCGGGGTTTTGGCGGCGCACGCACACGTTGCAGGCCAGCACATTGCCCCGCAAAAAGGTGTCGAAGCCCAACGGGCCGGCCGGGAGCGGGGCCAGGTCGCTGGGGCGGCGCTGGCCGTCGCGGTCGAAGTCGTACTTGGTGGCGATGAAGTTGGGCGGCTGCGGTGCGGCCTGAATGGCCTGGTGTAGGGTGCTCAGGTGGTTGGTATGCAGGCGGTCGTCGGAATCCAAGAACAGTACGTACTCGCCCTGGGCGCGGGCCAGGCCGTAATTGCGGGCCGCGCCGCGTTCCTCGTTCGGCTTGGGCAGGTAGTGCAGGCGCGGGTCGGCCAGATAGGGCTGCACCACAGCAGCGGTTTTGTCGCGGCTGCCGTCGTCCACCACCAGCAGCTCCCAGGCG
>JANXUO010000193.1 GCA_025356245.1 Hymenobacter sp. | reverse complement strand
GGCCGGTCGGCAGCACCATCAGGGCCGTTATCTCGCTGCCGAGGAAGCCGGCCCCGCCGGGATTAAACGTCGTATCGAAGCTACCATCGGGCCAGAGGCGTACCAAGTTGCGGGGCACTGTGGCGCTGGCCCCGTTGTAGGTCGTGAAGCTGCCGCCCACCAGCACCCGGCCATCGGGCTGCAAAGCCAAAGCCTTCACGTAGCTGCTGAAACCGGAGTTACTGCCGTTAAAGCTCGCATCGCGGCTACCGTTGGCGTTGAGGCGCACGAGGCGGCCGGGCACCGCGCCGCCGTTGTACTGGCCGAAGTTGCCGCCCACCAGCACCTTGCCATCGGGCTGCAAAGCCAGGGCATACACAAACTCAGAATTGGGAAAACCGAAGCCCTGCCCGCCGCCGTTAAAACTGGCGTCGTAGCTGCCGTCGGGGTTAAGGCGGGCAAGGCCATCGGGCACGTCCAGTCCGTTGTAAGTGCTGAACTGCCCGCCCACCAGGATTTTGCCGTCGGGCTGCAAGGCCAGTGCGTACACCACGCCCGGCCCCTGCCCGGCCGCGAAGCCCGCGTTGCTGGCATTAAAAGTCAAGTCGCGGGTACCGTCGGCGTTGAAGCGCACGAGGTGGTCGGGCACGTCCAGGCCGTTATGGGTGCTAAACTGCCCGCCTGCTAGCACTTTGCCGTCGGGCTGCACTGCCACAGTCTGTACGTAGCCACTAGGATTACCGCCAAACCCCGCCCCGCCCGCATTGAAGCCCGGCGTGAGCGCGGCGGCCGTGAGCGTGGCGCTGCCCCCGGCCGCAATGACCACCGGACCGGCGGGCGTCACGGCCACCGCCACGGCCGGGGCGGCGCTCACCACCACCGGGGCGGCGTAGGCGGTGCAGCCGCCGCCGCTGGCACGGGCCACGTAAGTACCGGGCTGCGTCACGGTCAGGCTGGGGCCGGTGCTGCCGGTGCTCCAGGTGTAGGCGGCGGTGGCAATGGGGTCGCCCAGGAGCCCAAGCGAGCCATCGGGATTGAAGCGGACAATGCCCGTTGGAATGACGGTGTTGGTGTTGAACCGGTTGCCGGCACCCCCCACCAGAATGCGCCCATCGGGCTGCACCAGCACCGAGTACCCGCCCCCATTAATACCGGTGGTTAGGCTGTTGGCCACGTAATTGAACGTCCGGTCGAGGCTGCCGTTGGCATTGAGGCGCAGCAAGCCATCGGGGGCCCCGGTGAGCTGTACGCCCAACTCATTGTATTGGTCGCCTCCGCCCAATACCACTACTCTGCCGTCGGCTTGCAAAGCCAGGGCCAGCACGGAGTAGTTTGGTCCGGTCGCGTTGCTGCCAGCCACGTAGTTGAACGACGTATCCAGCGAGCCGTCGGCGTTGAGTTGCGCCACGTGGTTGGGAGCACCGACATCACCATTGTAGGAATAGAAGGACCCGCCGATAACAATCTTGCCATTGGGCCGCACGGCCACGCCGTACACGTAGCCATCGGTGCCGGTGGTGGTGCTGCCAGCAAAGTAATTAAAGGTTTGGTCAAGACTGCCGTCGGGGTTGACTCGCAGCACGGAGTTGGGGGCGGCCGGGTCGCCGTTGTAGGTAGCGCCGGCGGGCGGGCCGGTTGGGCTGACGCTGCCCACCACTAACTTACCATCGGACTGCAAGGCCAGGGCATACACCCCGCTCATGCCCCGGACACCGGTGCCGTAGTTAAACGTTTGGTCAAGGCTGCCGTTGGCGTTGAGGCGCAGCAGCCCGTCGGGGGCCTGTGCGTTGCCGTTGTAAGCCGACCAGCTGCCCCCCACGATTATCCTGCCATCGGGCTGTAGGGCCAGGGCATTCACGCCGCCGTTCATTCCGGTGCCGCCCGCGTTGAAGGTCGGGTCGAGGCTGCCGTCGGAGTTCAGGCGCATCAGGTAGTCGGGGGCTGCCCCGTTGCCGTTGTAGCTCGTGTAGCCGCCGTTGCTGCCCCCAATAATAATCTTGCCGTCGGGCTGCACCACGATGGCTTGGGTAGTATTGCCCAGCGGAATCCCGGTGGTGTTGCTGCCGGCCACGTAGTTAAACGTCTTGTCCAAAGTGCCGTCGGCGTTCAGCCGCAGGATACCGTTCGGGGCCGAAAGGTCTCTATCGAAGGCATCAAAGTCGCCGCCCAGCAGCACCTTTCCGTCGGGCTGTCGGGCCACCACGCGCACCGAGCTGCTAATTCCATACCCACCCAAATCGAACCCCGGCCCGGTGGCTTCGGCCGTGAGCGTGATGCTGCCGCCCGCGCACAGCGTGCGCGGCCCGGTGGCCGGGGCCACGGTGGTTACCAACTGCGGGCAGGGCACCTGGGCAGCGGCCGGCAGCGCCGCACCCAGCAAACACCCCCTCAAAAACAGGCTACGAAAGCCGCGAAAAATGCTCCGCCGAAGCGGACGGTGAGGAAAAAATGGCTTCATGGGGGAAGAAAAAGTGAAAACTGCGAATAGCGCAAAGGTCAGCGGCTGGCGCAGCCCCCACAATACCTATTTCTGGGTATTTTTAAGCGTTTGACTGAAAAATAATTTCAGAGCCGAAACACCCTCCCCACCCCCACCAGCGGCCCCCGCCCAAGCGCCCTCGCCCACCCATTTGCGGGCCGCTTGCGTAAGCAGTCCCGCGCGGGCCGGCGGGTAGCCGGCCGCGCCGCTGCTTCCGTTGCTCCTGCCCTGCCCTGCTCCCTTGTTGCGCCCTTTTCACTTCCCGGCCCTGCTGCTGGCCCTGCTGCTGCCCAGCGCCTGCGCCCGCAAAAACTACGCCCTGGCCGACGCCCGCCCGCCCGCCGAGGCCGCCCGGCCCCTGCCCCCGGCCGCCGACTCGGTGCGCGGGGCCGCCGCCGGCCGCCACTACAACACGCGGGGCTGGCCCCTGCGCCTGCTGCTGGGCCGCCACTACCGCGCCGTGTGGGCCGCCCCCGTCACGGCCCCGGTGCTGCGCCTGGCCCAGGCCGCGCCCGGCGGCGGCCCGCTCTTCCCCAAAAAAGCCGGCGGCGGCTTCCAAACCATTTCCATGACATTGGCCGACGGCGCGGGCCGCCCCTACGTGCTACGGGCCCTCGACAAAGACCCCCGCAAAACCCTGCCGCCCTGGCTGCGCTACACCTTCGTGCTGAACGTGGTGCGCGACGCTACCTCGGCCGCCAACCCCTACGCCGCCCTGGTGGTGCCGCCCCTGGCCGACGCCTTGGGCCTGCCCCACGCCCACCCCCGCCTGGTGTACGTGCGCCCCGACGAAACCGGCCTCGGGCCCGAAACCAGCCCTCGCTTTCAAGGCCGCCTGGCCCTGCTCGAAGAAAAGTACAGCGGCTCCCACTTCCGCCCCGCCCTGGCCCCAGCCGGCACCCGCGAAATGGTGGACGGCGAGAAGATGTTGGCCGCCGTGTACGCCAGCCCCCAGGCCCGCGTCGAGCAGCCCGCCTTCCTGCAAGCCCGCCTGCTCGACGTGCTGCTCGGCGACTGGGACCGCCACGAGGGCCAGTGGAGTTGGGCCGCCACCCCCGGCCCCCGCCCCGGCACCACCCGCTTCGTGCCCGTCCCCAAAGACCGCGACCAGGTATTTTTTCGCTTCGACGACGGCCTGCTGCCCTGGCTGGCGGCCCGGCCCTTTGTTGCCGCCCAGTTTCAAACCTTTAAGCCCCGCTACGGGCACGTGCCCGGTCTGGTGCACCAGGCGCAGTTTATCGACGAGCGCGGGCTGATGGAATGCTCCCGCCGCGACTTTCTGGCCGCCGCCGCCCGCCTGCAAGCCCGCCTGCCCGACACCCTGCTGGCCCGCGCGGTGCACCGCTTCCCACCCGCCGTGTACGCCCTCGAAGGCCCCCGCACCCTGGCCGCCCTAGTTGCCCGCCGCGATGCTCTGCCCGCCGCCGCTGCCGCCTACTACCGCACCCTGGCCGCCCGCCCCGTGCTGGCCGGCACCCGGCAGCCCGAGCGCTTCACGGTGTGGCAGTACGCCGATTCGGTGGTGGTGCACATTGGCCCGCAGCCAGCCACCGACAACGGGCAGCCCTTTTTCGCCCGCACCTTCTACCCCGCCGAGACCCGTTGCCTCACGCTGCTGGGCCTGGGCGGCGACGATGTATTTACGGTGCTGTCCCCGCCCCAGGGCCGCCCCGCCCCCATTCGGCTGCGCCTGCGCGGCGGCCCCGGCCACAACGCCCTGCAAGCCGCCCCCCGCCCCGCCCGCCTGCGTTTCGACAACGACTCGCTGCCCCGCTGGCACGGCAAGGCCTACGAGCGGCTGAACGACGACTGAAAGAGGCTCCCGTTTACTTCTGCACGTCCGGTTTTCACGTTACAAGACCCTCGTCTTGCGTTGGAATTGATGAGACGCAACATTTGGCTGAACAAGAAAGGAGAAATGAACGATGTTCATTTCTCCTTTCTTGTTCAGCCAATTTCTCGTTAAACCAAGCGTTGTGCCTACTCCCGCACCAGCCGCTTGGCGAAGCTGCCCGCCGCCGTGCTCACGCGCACGGCGTACACGCCCGGCGGCAGCGCTGCCACGTCCAGGGCCAGCGCCGTGGCCCCGGCCGGCAGCGCATGGGCCTGCACCACTTGCCCCAACGCATTCAGCACCTGCACCGTGGCCCCGCCCGCCGGGGCTTCGGCCAGCGCGAGCGTGGCCGTGCCCGCCGTGGGGTTGGGCCAGAGCGTGGCCCGTGCCCCGAGCGCCCGCGCCTGCTGCGCCGCCGTGGGCCGCCCCCAGGGGTAAAGGGTTTGGGTAGCGGTGCAGCCCAGGTTGTTGGTC
>JANXUO010000513.1 GCA_025356245.1 Hymenobacter sp. | reverse complement strand
GCCAGTTGCCGCACCACCAGGCAGTGCCGGTGCTGAATCGCGGCCCGCAAAACCGCACTTTTTTTTCCAATCGAAGGTCGCCAAATTGTGCCATTGGCCCAAAATTAATCCTGCCCACGCACTTGTGTGTACACGGTAGGTTACGCCAAGGCGGGCTGCTCGTGCCGCGCAAGCGCAGCTTTACCAAAACGACGGACTCACACCACCGCTTCCGCAAACACCCCAACCTGGCCAAGGACGCGCCCCGCCCCACCGCCCCCAACCGGCTCTACGTGAGCGACATCACCTGCCTGCCCACCCGCCAGGGCACGGGCTGTCTGAGCTTGGTCACGGACGCGCATTCGCGGCGTATCGTGGGCCACCACGTCCACGCCAGCCTGCACACGCAAGGCTGCCTGCACACGCAAGGCTGCCTGCGTGCCCTGGCCCACGCCGTGCGGGGCGGTGCCGTTGCCGTTGCCGGGTGCCTCCACCACTCGGACCGGGGCAGTCAGTATTGCTCCGATGCCTACCAGGCCGCCCTGTACGCGGCGGGCCTGCGCTGCTCGATGACCGACGGCTACGACTGCTACCAGAACGCGCTGGCGGAACGCGTCAACGGCATCTTGAAAGATGAATTCCTCTTTATGCTGCCCGATGACCTGGCCCAGGCCCGCCTGCTCGTGGACCAAGCCGTACACCTCTACAATGAGGAACGACCGCATTTGGCTCTGAATTACTTAACGCCCAATCAAGTCCATTTTCACGCAAAAACCCCCGCCGGAAAGTCCGAGCGGGGGCCTTGCCCTATTTCTGTCAATGTTTAGCCGGACGGGACATAAAAATGACGTGGTTGCGGGGGTGCGACCCCCCAACCGCTGGCCCTACAAACCCAATACCACGTCGGCAAAGTCGCCGTCGGCATCCGTAAAAAAACCGGCCACCCGCAGGCCGGCTTCGGCGGCCAGTTGCGTAATCTGAGGCGGCGAAAACTTGAGGGAGTTCTCGGTGTGAATGGTTTCCCAGGCCGCGAAATCGAAGGTTTGGGCCAGGGCAGCGATGCGCACTGTTTGGGCTCGGGTACTCACCAGAAACGAGCGCATGGCTCCAGTCGTGGGGTCGTACTCGGGGTAGTGCTGCCAGTGGGTGAGGTCAAAATCGGCCCCCAACTCGCGGTTAAGGCGGGCGAGGAGGTTAAGGTTGAAGGCCGCTGTAACGCCCTGGGCGTCGTCGTAGGCGGCGCGAATACGGCGCGGGTCTTTGCGCAGGTCGAAGCCTACCAGCAGGCGGTCGGCCGGAGCGAGCGGGGCCGCGAGCTGCGCCAGGAAGGCCCCCCGGCCAGCTGGGTCGAAGTTGCCGATGTTGGAGCCCAGGAACAGTACCGCCTTGCGGCCGGAGCGGGTGGCCAACGCCGCCAGGGCCGCGCCGTAGTCGGCCACCAGCGGCTCCACGCGCAGGGGCGGGAATTCCTGCTTCAAACTATCGCGCAGGCCATCGATGGCGCTGGGCGAGATGTCGACGGGCACGTAGCTAAAATCCTGGCCAGTGGCGAGTAATTCTTTAATCAACAACTTGGTTTTGAGGCCATCGCCAGCTCCCAGTTCCACCAGCGAGAACGGGCCGGTGGCCTCTGGCGGGCTCAGTGCCGCCACCAGTGCCGCGCCCTGCGCGGCAAAAACGCCGTATTCAGCCCTGGTGGGGTAATACTCGGGCAGGGCCATAATCTGCTGAAAGAGCTGGCTGCCCTTCGTGTCGTAGAAGTACATCGACGACAGCGTTTTGGGGGTGCGGCTCAAGCCTTCGGCCACGTGCCGGGCAAAATCATTCGTCATGTAAAAAGCAGGGATAAAATGCGGAGTAGGCCGGGCGGCTTTTTGCCGCTCGGCATCCGGCTACCGGGCTAGCCGGATGCCGGTGAATTGCCAGCGTTTGTCGGCCGGAAAAAAGTTGCGGTAGCTAATGCGGCTGTGGCTTTGGGGCGTGGCGCAGGAGCCGCCGCGCAGCACCAGCTGGTTCACCATGAACTTGCCGTTGTACTCGCCTAGGGCGCCGGCAGCGCGGCGGTAGCCGGGGTAGGGGTGGTAGGCCGAGTACGTCCACTGCCAGCACTCGCCCAGCAGCTGCTGGCAGGTGGTGGGGTCGGCGTCGGCGGGCAGGGGTTGGGGGTCGAAGCGGCTGCTTTCGAGCCAGGTGCCGCCCGCATTGGTAGCCCCGAAGTGGCGGGCGGCGGCTTCCCATTCGGGCTCGGTGGGCAGCCGGGCACCGGCCCAGTTGGCGTAGGCGTCGGCCTCATAAAAGCTGACGTGCGTAACCGGGGCGGCTAGGTTCAGGGGTTGCAGGCCGTGGTGGGTGAAGCGGTGCCAGCCATCGGCTTTTTGCAGCCAGTACAGTGGCGCTTCCCAGCTGTGCTGCTGCACCAGGTCCCAGCCTTCGCCCAGCCAGTAGCGGAAATCGTGATAGCCACCGGCTTCCATAAATGCCAAGTATTCAGCGTTGGTGATGAGGCGGTTTTGCAGTTCGAACGGGGCCAGCAGCACCTCGTGTACGGGTAGTTCGTTATCGAAGCAAAAGCCGCTTTCCTGCATTCCGATGGGGTAGATGCCGCCCGGCACCGGTAAAAATGAGGAATGAGGAATGAGGGATGGAGAATTTGCTTCGCCAGCCAATTTCTCAGTCCTTGTTTCCAATTCTTTATTAAGCACAGCGTCCAAGTAAGCCGGGGCCAGGGGGCTGGTGCTGAGGATGTACTTGATGTCGGTGGCCAGCAATTCCTGATGCTGCTGCTCGTGGTGCAGGCCGAGCTCCAGTAACTTGCCGAAGGCAGGGGAAAAGGTTTTTTCGCTGCCGAGCAAGGCCAGCAGGGCTGCATCGACGTGGGCACGGTAGGCCAGCACCTCGTGCAGGGCGGGGCGCGAAAGCGTGCCCCGGTCGGCGCGGTTCACGCGCGAGCCGAGCGAGTTGTAGTACGAATTGAAGAGGTAAGCATAGTCGGGATGAAATTCCTGGTAGCCAGCTGCGTACTCGCGTAGCAGGAAGGTTTCCCAAAACCAAGTGGTGTGCGCCAAGTGCCATTTGGGCGGGCTCACGTCCAGGGTGGGCTGCACCACTGTGTCTTCGGGCAGCAGTGGCGCGCACAGCGCCACCGACTGCTGCCGCACCGCCTGGTAGCGGCTGGCCAGCGAAGCTTTTGAGGGTGCGGCCCCCGACAGTGGGGCCGGGGCCGGTGGGGCCGGAATGTTTCCAAAATCCATCAGCAGTCAGTAAGGCAAAAAAGCGAAAAGTGAAACGACACGGCTTTAACCGGTCCAGCGCCCGAAAGTAGGAGCGCAGCCCCAAAACATTCGGGTAACTGCCAACGATGGCTTTTTTTGGGGGCACGCAAGTGCCTAGGTTAGCGTATAACAAGCTCAATATAAGCCGAAAAAAGGTCGTTGTGCCGGTATCAAACGGCAGTTGGCTCGAAGGAGTTGGCATACCGTACGAAGACTGTAGGAAAGGTATGTTTTGAAAAAAAGCAACAATTTTCGAACTTTTTGAAAAAAAGCGTAACCTATTGCTGCCAAAACACTGTAAGCAAAATTCCTGACACAAAGTTGTGGTTAGTTTTACCCAACTTACGCAGTCCTGTTTTCTCATTTTCAACCCTTCCCTTCCAACATTTCATGGACTCCTCCGCCTCCGCCTCGCCCGAAAAAAAACCGGCTAAAACCCCTACCCGTCCCGCCCGTCGCGTCGGGGCCAAAAGCCGCCGCGGCTTTGCTGCCATGAGCCCCGAAACCCAGCGTCGCATTGCCAGTGCCGGTGGCAAAGCCAGCCACGCCAGCGGCCGGGGTCACCGTTTCTCGGCTGACGAAGCCCGCGAGGCCGGCCGCAAAGGAGGACAGGTAAGCCGCCGTAAACCCGCTGAGGGCAAAGCCAAAAAATAGCGGTTGCAGTAGCGCCTGCACCCGGTTGGGCGCGCGGTAGCTGCTTCATTTGTGGGGACCAACGCGTCCACTGGCCGCCGACCCGCCCCCTATGCTGCACCTTTCCTACTCGCACCGCGCCCTTCAATTCAATTTTCCGGCCCGTACCTCCCGAGGGGCGTTGGCCGAACATCATGCTTGGTACCTGCACCTCCGCGGTGGTGAGGGCGCGGCCGGCGTTGGCGAAGCGGCCCCGCTAGCGGGTCTTAGCCCCGATTTTGGGCCGGGCTTTGAGGCAGCGGTGCAGCAGCTTTGCGCCCGCTTCAATGCGGCGGGCTTCAATAATTTCGTTGCGGCCGATGCCCCGACCTTGACTGGGCCAGGATTGCCGGCGTTAACGTTCGCACTCGAAACCGCTGCCCTTGACCTGGCCAACGGAGGCCGGCACCAGTTGTACGCCAACGCCTTTGCGCGGGGTTTGCAGCCCTTGCCCATCAACGGCTTGGTGTGGATGGGCGATGTAGGGTTCATGCGCGACCAAATTCGTCAGAAGCTCGAAGCCGGTTATTCCTGCCTCAAGCTCAAAATTGGAGCGCTTGATTTTGCCGCCGAGCTGGCCCTGCTGGCCGAAATAAGGGCTGAAGCCGGTCCCGCGCAGCTCATGTTGCGCGTCGATGCCAACGGCGGCTTTGCCCCGGCCGACGCGCCCGCCCGCCTCGCCGCCCTGGCCGAATTTGCAGTGCATTCCATCGAGCAGCCCATTGCCGCCGGCCAAACCCAGGCCCTGGCGGCGTTGTGCCGGCAGTCGCCGCTGCCCATTGGCCTCGATGAGGAGTTGATTGGCGTAACCGACCCTGCGGCCCAGGAAGCGTTGCTCGATGCCATCCGGCCAGCCTATATTATTCTCAAACCCACGCTGTTGGGCGGGCACGCCGCTACCCACCGCTGGATTGCCCTTGCCGAAGCCCGCGGCATTGGCTGGTGGATGACTTCGGCTTTGGAATCCAACATCGGCCTCAACGCCGTGGCTCAGCTCACGGGCGAGTACGCCGTCGGCGATTTTGCCCAGGGCCTCGGCACCGGGCAGCTTTATCACAACAACGTGGCCGCCCCGCTGCACATTGCCGCCGGCCAGCTGCGCTACGACCCGTTGGGCATTTGGGAAACAGCTGGTTAGAATTTAATGGCAGGCGCGGGTTGGCTTCCGGTGCCAGCACAGCGGCCGTCTGGCACTCACTGGCTACGGGCAGCAACGTGGGCCGCGTCGTGCGGCTAAAGCATTCGGCGGCTTGGCAGCAGTACATTTCGGGACTGACCGGGGCATAACCGGGCGGGCCGTGGTACTTATGCGCGTTGGGCAACCCTTTTTTCGTTTTGTAAGCCGTGCCGGGCGCGTTGCGTTGGGGCTGTTGCTGGCGGCTGGGTGGGCACCGGGGGGGCAGGCCCAGGCGCTGGCCGTAGAAGAGGGCGAGCAGTTCCGGTTCAGGCAGCCGCGGCGGCAGCAGGCCGCCGTGCCGTTGCGCGTCGAGCGCAACCTGCCGGTGGTGCAGGCCACCATCAACGGGGCCGGCCCCTTCAATTTTTTGCTCGACACCGGGGTGGCCATCTCTCTCATTACGGCCCCGCACCTGGCCGACTCGCTGCACCTGCCCCACGGGGCGCAGTTCAGGGTGGTGGGCGCGGGGCGCGAAGCCACGGGCTTGCTGGCCTACCAAACCGACGGCGTGCGGGTAGCGCTGGGGCCCAACGTGGTGGCCCCGGCCCTGACGTGGCTGGTGCTGTCGGAAGACGTGCTGGACCTGTCGGGCTACGTCGGAATGCCCATTGCGGGTATTTTGGGCTCCGAGCTTTTTCGCAGCTTCGTGGTGCGTTTCGAGCCCGAGGGCGGCCGCCTGTGCTTCGCGGCCCCCGCTACTTACCGCCCGCCCAAGGGCCGCAACTGGGTGCGGGTGCCCCTGCAACTGGCCCAGAATAAGGCGTATATCACCCTGCCTATTTGCCTTGCCGACTCGCTAGCCCGGCCCTTGAAGCTGGTGCTGGACACTGGCGCGGGCCATGCGCTCTCGCTCGAAACCGATGCGCTGCCGCCGCGCGTGGCTGTGCCCGCCCGCCGCCTGCCTGCCCAACTGGGGCGAGGCCTCACCGGCATTGTGCGCGGCCACCTGGGCCGCATCGACTCGCTGCGCCTGGGGCGCTACCGGGTGCCAGCGGTGCTGACGTCGTTTCCGACCCCCAACCCATTGGCCGTCCGGCCCGACGAACCCCGCGACGGCAACTTAGGCTACGAATTGCTGAAACGCTTCACCCTCGTGGTCGATTACCCGCACCGCAGCCTCTGGCTCCGCCCCAACACCCGCTTCGCAGAGCCTTTCGAGTACAACATGAGCGGCCTGGAGCTGCGGGCTGGCGGCCACAACCTGCGCCGCTACGTGGTGGCCAGCGTGGGGGTCGACTCGCCGGCGGCCACCGCCGGCGTTTTAGTGGACGACGAGTTGCTCTCTGTCAATTTTGCGGCTGCTGGTTCCTTGTCGCTCAATCAGCTAACGCGCCTGCTGCAATTGACCAACAACCACCTGCTCTTTATGACCCTGCGCCATGCCGACGGGGAGTTGTACACCACGTACCTACGCCTGAAGCGCCAGATTTGAGGTTGTACCCGGTGCCAGGCACCGGGCGCTAAAGTCAGCGCAAAACGCCCTACCTTTCCGTCCTCGTCTAACTGTCTATTGTTGTGCCCCAGTCCGTGCTTCCGTTGCCGCCTCCTGCCATTGCTGCCAACCAGCACATCTACGACGACTATTTTCGGGAGGACTTTACCCGCACGGTGGACGACAACGTCTTGCAGCTCCTCGACCGGGTGTGGTTTCGCTCGGAGCTGGTGGGCTTCGCGGATTTTCCGCAGCGCAACAACCCCGACCGGCCGCTGATTTTTGCCAGCAACCACTCCGGCATGGCCTTCCCCTGGGATGCCATTGTGGCCTTGTCGCACTTATTTCGGCACCTGCCCAAAAACGATTCCATGCGCGATTTGCCGCGCCCGCTCTCGGCCCCGCTGCTCTCGCAAACGGCCCTCATGAACCCCTACCTGGTCAAGAACTTCTGGCGTAAATGTGGCTCCGTGGATGCCACGACGCTGAATTTTGAAACCATGATGTACTACCAGGACCACAACCTGATGCTGTACCCCGAAGGCGTGCCGGGCATCGGCAAGGGCTTCAACCGCAAGTACCAGTTTCAGCGCCTGGCCACCAGTATGGTGCGCCTCAGCCTCTTGCACGGCACCGACATTGTGCCCTTCTACACCATCAACGCCGAATACCTCAACCCCTACGCCTACAGCTGGGAGTGGGTAAACAACCTGAGCAAGAAAATAGGCATTCCCTTCTTGCCCCTCACGCTGCTGCTGCTGCTGGTGCTGGTGCAGCCCTGGGCCTTTTACCTCGCTTTTCCGGCCAAGCTCATCTTCGTGATGGGCACCCGCATCCGTCCGTCCGACCTCACAACCAAAACCACCGAGGAGCTTACCCGCGACGATTACCTGGCCCTGTCGGAGCAAATTCGGCAGCAGATGCAGGCCGAGATGGACGCCGCCGTGCTAGCCCACGGCCAGAAGCCCTACCGCTGGCCCGAACTGTGGCAGCGCATGAAGGAAAACCGCCGCTTCTTTCCCTTTTTCCTGCCCTGGGCCTGGCCCGCCCTGTTCACCGAATTTGAGCGCCGCTACGTAACCAACGGCGAGCGCGACTTCAAAATGGACCTGGAAAGCCCCGGTTCGTTCTGGAAAATGGTGTGGAAAAACCCCATTACCCTAGCCTACTTTGTTCCCCTGCTCGGCTGGATACCGCTGGCCATCAAAGGGTATAAGGGCAACAAGCTGGGAGGTAAATAATGCTAAATGTTGAATGCAGGACCGAGAATCATAAACGCTATTACAATCCCAATTCAACATTTCGCAAGCAATGCCCAGTTTTCAACACCTTATTCTCAAGCAGCTGATTACGGCGGCGGCGGTGCCGCTGGCTCGCCGCAAGCCCAGCGTGGCGGCGGTGCGGCTGGCGCAGGAGGTGGGGGCGTTGTGCCAGTTTATGCCCTGGAATGTGCATTTAGAGAGCGTAAGTGTAGATAACCGGTTGGCGGCCGAATGGGTGCGGCCCCGCGGTGCCCACCCCACGCGGGTGCTGCTGTACCTGCACGGGGGCGGCTACGTTACGGGTTCGCTTAACACGCACCGCAGCCTAGTGGGCAGCCTGGCGCAGCGCTGCGGCCTCAACGCCCTCGCCATCGACTACCGCAAGGCGCCCGACCACCCCTTTCCGGCGGCCCTCGACGATGCGCGGCGGGCTTACCGCTGGCTGCTGCGCCAGGGCCACCGCCCCGAAGACGTTGTGCTGGCCGGCGACTCGGCCGGGGGCGGCCTGGTGCTGAGCTTGCTCCTGAGCCTGCGTGATGCCGGGCAGCCCCTGCCGGCCGCCGCCGTGGCGCTTTCGCCCTGGACCGACCTGGTATTGCCCATCAACGTGTTGCGCCGCGTGGCCCGCGAGGAGGGCTTACTGCTCGAAGCCTTGCAAATTCGGAACTGGGGCGCCCTTTACGCCAAAAATACCCCGCTCGAAAACCCTCTGCTCTCGCCGGCGCTGGCCGTGCTGGCGGGCCTGCCGCCGCTGCTGGTGCAAGTGTCCGACGCCGAGGTGCTCTACGACGATGTGCTGCGCTTTGCCGACAAGGCCCGCGCCGCCGGGGTGCCGGTTACGGTGCAAGTGTTTGAGGGGCTGGTGCATTGGTGGCATTTGTTTTGGCGCGTAGTGCCCGAAGCCCGGCAGGCGCTCGAACAGGTGGCCGTTTTTGTAGCGGCCCTGTGGCCAGCGCCTGCCCCAAAGCCTACCGCCGCTGGTGGCCCTGAGCCACAAGTGGCAAGACTGCCCCGGCGGCGAAAAAAAAACGCCGCCAGCGCGCCCGATTAACGTCTTTTTGAAAAAATACCCGTACACGGCAAAAAAGTATAGCGGTGTCTTCGTAGGTTTGTGTCGAAATTGTTAGGCTTGCCTACTACTTTGGGTATCCAAACAAGCGCAAATCAACAACTTCACTTCAACCACTTCACCCCAAACCCCTTTTCAGTCATGGAAGATTTGTTCAAGAAGTTTGTGAATGCTGGCGTCGGCTACCTCGCGCAGGGCAACAAAAAAGTACAGGCCACCATTGATGCGCTGGTAAAAGACAGCAAGTTGACCGAAAAGGAAGGCAAAAAGATTGTCGATGAGCTCATGAAAAACGGCGAAACCAAGCGCTTGGAGCTGGAAAAGCAGTTCATGGGCCTCACCGACCGCCTGCGCTCTACGGTAGGCATGGGCACCGACGGCAAGGCCAAAGCCACCAAGGGCAGCGCCAAAAAAGCACCCGCCAAAGCTGCTGCCAAGCCCGCCGCTGGCCGCACCATCGCCAAAACGGCCAACACCGTAGCCAGCAAAGTGGCCGGGGCCGCTAAAAAAGCTGCCGACCGCGTAAGCGCCGCCGCCGATACCGCCCAGCGCAGTGCCGCCGCCCGCGCCAGCGCCCCCGCTAAGCCGGCTGCCGCTAAGCCAGCCGCTAAAGCTGCCGCCAAGCCAGCTGCTAAACCAGCCGCCAAGCTAGCCGCCAAAGCCGCTGCAAAGCCCGCTGCCAAAGCTGCCGCCAAGCCAGCTGCTGCTACGGCTTCGGCTGCGCCCAAAGCCAGCGACAACAACGCTTAGGCGTTTCGTTTTTTGTTAAAAACCCCGTCTGCAAGGTGCAGGTGGGGTTTTTTGTTTTGGGTGGGTTTGGTAGTGCTGGGGTGTTTGCGCTGGGGCAGCATACGTTCGCTCGTCGGACGAAGCCCTTCGGGCGATTCGTCCGACGAGTGCGCTGGGGCAGCATACGGGCCGTGGCCGGACGAAGCCCTTCGGGCGATTCGCCCGACCACGGCGCATCTTTGCACCCCCGGCCCCGAAACGTAGCCAGGCGCGCCAGCGCCGTATCCGTTTCATCCGTTAAATCCGTTCAAATCTGCGGTCTATGTTCAAACAAACCATCTCCAACCTCACCCGGCTCAAGCAAGTGGGCGAGGTGCTGCTCAAGTACGGCTTCGAGGATGTGGTGACGACGACGCCCCTGCGCCGCCTAGTGAGCAACAGCCGCCGCCTGAGCTGGCAACAGGCCGACCGGGCCGTGTTTGACACCACGCGCTGGGAGCGTATCCGGTTGATAATTGAGGAGTTGGGGCCGACGTTCATCAAGCTGGCCCAGGCCCTGAGCAACCGCGCCGACCTGCTGCCCCAGGCGCTGATTGACGAATTTGAGAAGTTGCAGAGCAACGTGCCGCCCTTCGACGTGGCCATTGCCCGGCAGCTCATCGAAACCGAGCTGAAGCAGCCGCTGGAAGCTGTTTTCAGCGAGTTTGAGGAGGTGCCCATTGGGTCGGCTAGCATTGGGCAGGTACACCGCGCCCGCCTGCTAACCGGTGAGGACGTGGTGATTAAGGTGCAGCGCCCCGGCGTGCAGGAAAAAGTGCGCGGCGACCTTGCCCTGCTGCACGAGCTGGTGCGCCTCACGGGCACCTTCCTCAGCAACCACGGCTTGGCCAACCCGCAGGACGTGGTGGATGCCTTCGAGCGCAGCATGAGCAAGGAGCTGGACTACACCGCCGAAGCCCGCTCGATGGAGCAGATGCGCAAGCTCTACGAAAACTACACGACGTTCTACATTCCTAAGCCCTACCGCGAGTTTTCGACCAGTAAAATTCTGGTGATTGAGTTCGTGAAGGGCTGCAAGATTACCGACAAGGAGCAGTTAACGGCCTGGGGGCTAAGCCCCGCCACGGTGGCCGAAAACGGCATGGATATTTACCTGACCCAGATTTTTGAGTTCGGGTTTTTCCACGCCGACCCGCACCCCGGCAACGTGCTGGTGCGCCCCGACGGCACCATTGTCCTCATCGATTTCGGTATGGTGGGCAAGCTCACCAAGCAGCAGAAATACGCTTTTGCGGGCGTGTTCATCGGCATGGCGCGGCAGGATGCGCGGAGCATGGCGCTCAATTTCCGGCGCCTGGCGCTGACGTCCGAAATCCCCGACATGCGGGCTTTCGAGGCCGACCTCAGCCAAATCATCGAAGACTTCGCGGTGCTCGACGTGAAGGAAATGAAGATGAGCGACTTGGCCGACAGCCTGCAAAACATCATTTATCACTACAAGCTGCAGGTGCCGGGCGCGGTGTTCCTCATCCTGCGGGCGCTGGTGATTCTGGAGGGCATTGGCAAGGTGCTGCACCCCAACTTCAACACCTTCGAGTTTGTGCGCCCCTACGGTGCCCGCATCGTGAAGGAGCAATACTCCAAGGAAAACATCCTCAGTGAAGCCGAGTACACCGGCACCCAGCTGCTGGCCCTCATCCAAACGCTGCCGGCGGATATCCGCCAGATTGTGCGCAAAATCAGCAAGGGCGAGCTGCGCGTGAAAGTGGAGCTGAGCGGCTACAACAACCTGATGCGCAAGGCCGACGAGTTGGTGAGTCGCAGCATTCTGGCGTTGCTGTGCGGGGCGGGCCTCCTGTTTTCGGGCCTCACGCTGCTGGGCCGCTACGGGGGGGCGATGGCGTATTTTCACGGCATCCCCGAAATTACCTGGTGGAGCTTAGGGGTGACGGGGTTTTTCCTGCTCGTGCTGCTACTGCTGGGCAGCCGGCGGCAGTGATGTTTTTTAAGCTGATAGCGGATGGTTTGGGTGAGCCATCAGCTTAAGACCTTAATGCCCCGCGTCCCAGTCGTAGCCCAGCTCGGCCCAGTAGTCGCGGGGGCGGGTGTCGGCGAAGGCGATGGTGCCGATGCGCTTGAGGCTTTTGATGTTGTATTTGAGGGGCGTGACGAGCCGCAGCGGGGCGCCGTGGGCGTTGCTCAGGGGCTGGCCGTTCATTTCGTAGGCCAGCAGGGTTTGGGGGTGCAGGGCACTTTTGCTGTCGAGGCCCACGTAGTACTGGGCGTCGGGGGTGATGAGGCTGAGGTAGGGGGCCAGGTCGGCGGGCGGGCTGAGGGGGTTGGCGGGGCGGCCCGAGCGGGTGGCCAGCGGGTAGCGGGCCAGGAAATCGGCGAGGCGCACCCCGGCCCAGCGCACCACCACGCTCCAGCCCTCAATGCACTTAAACTCGGTTATCATCTCGGTTTTGGGCAGCGCCATCACCTGGGCCAAGGTAAACTCGTGGGGCTGGTCGGTGCCGTAGGCCAGCACCCGCAAGCGCCAGGTGGCGGGGTCGAGGGGCGGGGCCAGGCCAATGCGGCCATTTACGCGGGGTGTGCTGGCGCGGCTGCGGGCAAACTCGGGAGCCAGCCGCGTTTCTTTCAAATACGCTTGGTTGAGGCGGCCGTTGAAATCGAGCACGCGCCGCAGCGGGCCGGGCACACCGCTTACAGCCGGGCGGCTGTTGAGCCAAGCCCAGCCGCCTACCCCGCCCAGCCCCAGCAGGCCCAGGGTGAGGAACGAGCGCCGCGAGCGGCGACTTGCCTCGGCAGGAATAGGGTCAAGCATTTTGAGTATTGAGTGTTGAATGCTGAATATCGAGTATTGAGTGTTGAATGTTGAATGTTGAGGGTTGAGCCGAAGAATTTTGTCGTTGAAAATTCAACATTCAACCTTCAGCATTCCTAAGATTCCACCACTTCAAACCCTGCCACCATGGCCCGGAAGTTATTCCAGCCGGCCCGCACCACCTGGGCGATGTGAACGATGAAGAACAGCACATACCCGACCGTGAGTGCAAAGTGGACGACCCGCGCCGTTTCGTAGCCGCCCAGCAGCTGCGCGAGCCAACCCAGCTGCACGGGCTTGTAAATGGCCAGGCCCGTGAGCACCGAGCCTAGGCCCATGAGCACCACGGCGGTGTAGGCAATTTGCTGCGCCCCGTTGAATTTGCGCGCCGGCAGGGGCCGTTTGGATAGGCCCAGGTCGTGGAGCGTCACCCAAATGGCCTCCTGAAATGAGTGCCGGGTGGGCAGCAGGTAGCGCCACTCGCCCGAAAAAACGGTGTATAGCACGTAGCCCAGGCCGTTGAGGAAAAATACCCACATCAGCACGAAGTGCCAGCTCATGCCCTTGGCCAGCTGGTGCCCCAGCCCCAGGGCATCGTACACCGACTGCGGAAAAAACTTCAGCAGCGTGGTGTTGCCCCAGCCCAGGCGATACACGTCGTTGGCCCAGTAAATCCAGAGCCCGCTCCAAATCATGAGGGCCAGTACCGGGAAATTGACCCAGTGAAACCAGCGGATTGCCAGCGGGTGCTTTTCGACGAGAGTCTTCATAAACAGACAACGGGTTTGCGTCGGTGAAGTTAACGGCTGGCTTGGCGGGCCACCGCCAGGGCCGACGCGCCAGTGGCCGCGTCCTTACAGGGGCCGGCCGCAAATTTGCTGGCGTACTTCCGCCCCAAATGGGCGTGCTGCTATGCTATTTCGGCCTGCTTGCCGCCCGCCCACCGCCCAGGCCCGACCTTTGCCCCATGAAACGCACGTCCACTGCCCTGCTTACCCCCGAGCTACCCACCCCAACCCCGGCTCCGCTAACCGCCGAAAACGCTGCCCCGGAGGAAACCCCCGCCGCCCCGGCCGAAGCTGCCCCCGCCGCCCCCGCCTTCTCCGACTTCAAACTCAACAAGCAGTTGCTCACGGCCGTGGCCGAGGCGGGCTTTACGCTGCCCACGCCGGTCCAAATTCAGACCATTCCGCTGCTGCTGGCGGGGCACGACGTGCTGGGCATTGCCCAGACCGGCACCGGCAAAACAGCTGCCTTCGGCCTGCCGCTGCTCATGAAGGTGAAGTACGCCCAAGGCCAGCACCCCCGCGCCCTCGTGCTGGCCCCCACGCGCGAGCTGGCCATCCAAATAGAAAAGCACCTGCTGGCCCTGGCCACCGGCACCGACCTGCGCATCTTCGCCATCTTCGGTGGGCTGGGGCCGAAAACCCAGATTGAGCGCATCCGCCAGGGCCTCGACGTGCTGGTGGCCACGCCCGGCCGCCTGCTCGAAATTTACCTCAAGGGCGAGCTGGTGCTGAAGGACATCAAGACGCTCGTCATGGACGAGGCCGACAAAATGATGGACATGGGCTTCATGCCCCAGATTCGGCGCATCCTCGAAATCATCCCCAGCAAGCGCCAGAACGCGCTTTTTTCGGCCACCATGCCCGACCGCGTGACGCGCCTGAGCGAGGA
>JANXUO010000392.1 GCA_025356245.1 Hymenobacter sp. | reverse complement strand
CTCAGACGAGGAAGGGAGTTTTTTTACCGCCTTGCCCTACTTCATGATGTCGTGGTCGAGCTTGTCGCGCTTGGTGGTTAGGTAACTCTCGTTGTGTGGGTTAGCCTCTATTTCGATGGACGCCGTGTCCACAATTTCGAGGCCGTAGCCGATGAGGCCGGTCCGCTTGCGGGGGTTGTTGGTGAGAAGCCGCATTTTGGTAACGCCGAGGTCGCGCAGCATTTGGGCGCCCACGCCGTAGTCGCGTTCGTCGGCCCGGAAGCCCAGCTCCTCGTTTGCCTGCACGGTGTCGCGGCCCTGCTCTTGCAGCTTGTAGGCTTTCAACTTGTTTATCAAGCCAATGCCGCGGCCTTCCTGGTTCATGTACACCACCACACCCCGGCCTTCGCGCTCAATTTGCTGCATGGCCTGGTGCAGCTGCGGGCCGCAATCGCAACGGCACGAGCCAAAAATATCGCCCGTCACGCACGAGCTGTGCACGCGCACCAGCACGGGCGCATCGCCGCTGAGGTCGCCTTTTACCAGCGCCAGGTGCTGGGCGCCGTTGCTGCGCTGGGTGTAGGCGTAGAGGTCGAAATCGCCCCACTGAGTGGGCATTTTAACGGAAATATCGCGCTGAATCAGGCTCTCCTTGGCCAAGCGGTACTTGATGAGGTCCTGCACCGAAATCAGGCGCAGGCCCCACTTTTTGGCCACTTCCTCAAGCTGCGGCAGGCGGGCCATCTCGCCGTCTTCCCGCAGGATTTCGACCAGCACCCCGGCCGGCTCAAAGCCCGCGAACCGGGCCAAATCGACGGTGGCCTCGGTGTGGCCGGCGCGGCGCAACACACCTTCCTTGCGGGCTTTGAGGGGGAAAATGTGCCCCGGCTTGCCCAGTTCCTCGGGCTTGGTGCTGGGGTCGATGAGCGCCTGAATGGTTTTGCTACGGTCGGAAGCCGAAATACCGGTGGTGACGCCGTTCTTGAGCAAGTCCACGCTCACGGTGAAGGCCGTGGCGTGCAGCGCCGTGTTGTGGCCCACCATCAGGTTGAGGCCCAGCGCGTCGCAGCGCTCCTCGGTGAGGGCCATGCACACCAGGCCGCGCCCGTGGGTGGCCATAAAATTGATGACCTCGGGCGTGGCGGCGCGGGCGGCGCAAATAAAATCGCCCTCGTTTTCGCGGTCTTCGTCGTCCACAACAATGACAACTTTGCCAGCGCGAATGTCTTCAATGGCAGATTCGATGGTGTCGAGCATGGGGTAGGTTGCTGATTTACAGTTTCTGGTGCGATAATGCGGGTGGCTTGCCAAGTGCGCTGCCTTCCGGTTTCAGGGTATCAACCTGCAACTTGCGGCCAGGTTAAACCGGGCCAGTTAGCAGGGAGTTGAGATGGGCCGTGGCCCCAGCCCAATCGTAGTGCTGCGCCACAAATTCGTGGCCCTGCCGGGCCAGTTGGTCGGCAGCCACGGCGTTGGTGAGCAGGCCCACAATTGCGGCGGCCAGGGCAGCAGCCGAATCGGCCACCAGCAAATCCTGGGTGGGCACTCCCTGCAAGGCGTTATTGGCCAAAGTGGTGGTTACGCAGGGCAGCTGCATTGCCATTGCTTCCAACAGCTTGTTTTGCAGGCCAGTGCCCACGCGCATCGGGGCCACAAACACCCTTGCCGCCGCGTACGCATCGCGGATGTCGGGCACCCAACCGCTCACCGTGACGTGCGCCGTGGCCAGGGCCTGCACCCGCGCCGTGGGCGTGGTGCCCGCCACTAGTAGCCGCGCGGCGGGGCATTGCTGGCGCACCAGCGGCATAATTTCTTCGGCCAGGAAGCAGGCGGCGTCCACGTTGGGGTGGTAGGCCATGTTGCCGCAAAACAGCACCTCGTACGCCTTCGCGGCGGCGGGACGGGGGGCAAAATAATCGAGCGCGATGCCATTGGGCACGATGCGAATACCGCCCCGGTTGGGATGCTGAACAAGCTGCCGGTCCTGGTCGCTGATGATGGTGTGGTGCGCAAACCAGTCGAACACCTCGGCTTCGTAGGCCGCGAGGCGGCGGGCTTCGAGCGCCATTACGGGACGCTGCCAGGCCGGGGCCTGCCCGGCCCGCCGGGCCATGCCCGCCGAAAAAACGTCCATGTAATCGAGCGTCATTGGTAACTTACCCGCCAGGGGCCGCAGGTATTCGGCCATGCGAATAAGCTGGCAGTAAATGTGTTCGGGCGCGAAGTCGCGGATGACGGCCGCCAGCTGCCGCCGGGCGGCCGGGCTTTGGAAGTAGCCCACCTGCAAGGGCAGGCCCGAGGCCAGCGCCCGGCCCATGCTGGCCGCAATGCCCGGCCGGCGCAGGCGCACCACCGTGAGCCCGCCCCGGCACAACGGGCGCACAGCCGCCTCAGCCTGCGCCGAAACAGCTTCGTCGGATACCGCGAAAAGGTGAATTTCGTGGGCCGCTGCCAGCATTCGCAACTGGTGGAAGGCCCGCAGTTTGTCGCCCTTGTCCAGCGGGTACGGAAAGCGCGAGAGCAGCACCAGCAGCCTCATCCGCCCACGGGCGTTGCCGCCATTACTGCCCGTTGCTGCCGATAAAGTGCCTCAAAACCAACGGCTACGGCCTCGGTGCTGTACTTGGCCTGGGCCGTGCGGGCCGCCGCCGCGCCGATGGCCGCCAGGGGCAGCAAGCCGTGGTAATAGTCGCGTAGCGTTTGCAGCCAGGAGGCGGCACCGTCACGCAACAGCATATCGATGCCATCTTGCGCCTCAATGCCTTCGGCCCCGATGGCAGTACTGAGAATGGCTTTGCCCAGGGCCATGCCCTCGACGATTTTGACGCGCATTCCGCCGCCGCTGAGCAGCGGCACTAGCATTAGCTCGTAGGCTTGCATGAAATCGGGGGCCGATTCGACGAAGCCGTGGACGAACACTTTATCCTGCCCCGCCGGGCGGTTGGCCAGGTAGGCGGGCGGGTGCGAGCCAGCAATATGCAACTCTAAATCAGGCATTTCGCGGTGCGCCACGGGCCATACTTTGCGTAAAAACCAATCTACGCCCTCCAAATTCGGCAGCCAGTTGAGCGAGCCGAGCATAAACAAGGTACGCGGCTGGGGCCGCCGAGCGGGGTCGGGCCGAAACCGGGCCGTGTTGGCTGGCGCGGGGATGATGGCGATGGGCGCAGGGCAACCCAGCGCCCGTAGCCGTCGGGCATCGTCGGCGGTGATGGCCGCTACGGCCGCTATGCGGTGCAGCATGGTGGCTTCGAAACGTTTCATACGCCCGGCCAGGTGGCTTAAATACCACTTTTTTAGCGGGTTGCGCTCGCGCTCGGCCAGTCGTTCCCAGATGATGTACTCGACGTTGTGCGCCCGCAGCACCAGCGGCGGCACCGGGCCGGGATAGCGGCCAGCGGCAACTTCATCGGCCAGAAAACCCGCGTACCAAGCCACAAACGTGCCGTCCAGATGCACGGCGTCGAAGGATTGCTCCCGCAGCAAATCAGCGAAACGCACCGCAAATTCCGGGCTGATGAACCGCTCGACGTTGTAGGGAATATCGGTGCGTTGCAGCAGGTTGCGTAAGGCCCGCAGCGGCTTGAGGTCGGTGTCCACGTCCACCGTTACGAGGCGTACGTTGGGGCCGAGATGGTCGAGGGCAGTGGCAGGCTGATGATGCTTGGGCGTATTGACGGCCAACACCGTAACCTGGTGCCCGGCCGCGCTCACCCCCCGAATGATTTCGTAAATCCCGATAGCTCCCCCGTCGTGGGGCGGGTAGGGAACACGCGGACAAACTTGCAGAATGTGCATAAGGAACCCCAAAGATAAGGCGGGCGGTAATGGTGGGGTAGTGAATTGGTGGGTTAGTGAATTGGTGGGACTAGCGGGCAAACGTCGGTAGAACGCCAACTCACCACCCCACTAACCCGCCAATCCACCAACCCTACGTTTACCCAATGTGCCGAAACTGCGTTTCCAGGCTTTCTATCTGTTGTTCAGAGCCTAACACCAGCAAAACATCGCCGTCGATGGGCACGTAAGCGGCCGGCGGGCTGACGGTGAAGGTGCCGTCGGCGTGGCGCAACCCGATGATGGTGGCCCCGGTGCGCTCGCGCACGTCGAGCTCACGGATGCTTTGGCCGTGCAAGTCGCGACGCATTAGCTTGACGCTCAGTTCTTCCAAGCGAAGCTGGTCGGCGGTCAGGCCAGAAATAAGGTCCAGAAACCGGATGACTTCGGGGCGCACCACGAGCTTGGCCATGTGCGAGCCGCCGATTTCGTCGGGCATGACCACGGCATCGGCCCCGGCCGAAATCAGTTTACTTTCGGAGGTTTTGTAGCTGGCGCGGGCAATGATTTTGAGACGCGGATTGAGGGCGCGGGCCGATAGCGCAACAAACACATTATCAGCATCTTTTGGCAATGATGTAATAAGTGCCGAAGCCCTTGCAATGCCCGCTTGTTGCAGCACGAGGTCGGAAGTAGCATCGCCGCATACTGTGAAAATAGCGCCGCCCGCCGTGCCGTTGCCGTCAAAATCCTCGCCGGTTTGCCCGTCGGTGAGGCTCTTCATCAGCGCCTCGTCTTGCTCTATTACCACCACCCGGGCCCCGTTGGCGCGCAACTCCTGATAGGCCCGGCGGCCGTTGCGGCCGAAACCACAGACGATGATGTGACCGCTAAAACGCTTGATTTCCTGGTCTATCCGATACATTTTGAAGAGTTTACGCAGTTCACCATCAAAAAGAAAAGTTGTCAGCACCGAGATGAGGTAGGCGGTGACGAGCAGGTTGTAGAGAATGAAAAAGCTGACAAAAATGCGTCCCGCTTCCGAAAAAGGGTGTACCTCGCCAAACCCAACCGTGGCAATCGTGGTCACGGTCATGTAAAACGCATTCACCCAACTCAGGTGCTCAATCAGACGGAAGCCTATTATGCCGGTAGTCAGGCTAATAAACGTCAGCAAAGCTGCAAGAATCAGGCGATTGACGTTTTTCATTCCGGGGAAAGTCGGTGTTTGTTAGTTGATAACGCAAAACTCATTCCCTTCAAACGCCCCTGGGAACAACCGTGCCCAAGCGTTTGGCCAGTTCGCGGTCGATGCGCTGAAACTCCATCATGCGGCGCAACACGGCATCACTTTCAGCTTCGGAAAGATTTTGAGCGAGTTGTGCATTGCAGCGCTTCAGCTCATGCTCGACGTTGCACTTGTTGAGACGCAGGATGGCGTTGTCGCAGGCGAGTTGGGTCAGGTCTTCCTCGTTGAAAACGTAGATTTCCTTGGTGCGCCAGTTGGGGCTGATTTCGTAGCGCTCGGTGGCCAAATCGGCCACCAGGTTGCGGATGGGTGCCTCGTCGTGCCGGGCCAAGTGGCGCACTTCGGGGAAGTGGCCGGTGCGCAGCACGTCCATGCAAATGCCCCAGAGTTGGGCAAAGGGCGGAATAATCAGCGGCGCTTCGCCTATTTGCTCAATCAGATACGCTGCCACGCTCACTTCGGGCAGCACCTCGCGCTCGGCGTGCAGCACCAGTAGGCGCAGCACCTCGCGCTCACAGGTCGTCAGCACATCGGGCAGGGCGTCGAAATCGCCGAAATCCTCGACCGCCGGCGTTGCGGGTGTGG
>JANXUO010000381.1 GCA_025356245.1 Hymenobacter sp. | reverse complement strand
CACCTCAACCGGCATGAAATCAATCAATTGTTTGCCAACCACTGCTTGTTTCGGCTGTTTTAGAAACGCTAGAAAGGCGGGGTTCATGTCGAGCACAACACCGGTCGTGCCTTGAAAAACGGCCAGTGACAGGTTGTTTTCAAACAGCAGCCGGAAGCGCTGCTCTCGCTCTTCGCGCTCGAAGGCACTTTGCTTGCGCTCGGTAATGTCGCGCGAGCTAACGACGTAAGCCCCGATAGCCGGGTTCTGGGTCTGGTTTCTGATGGAAGTTTCCACCCATTTCCATTCACCATTGGCGGCCCGAAAACGGAAATCAGCGATGGAAACCACGGGGTGGGTGCTGAGCATTTGCCAGCAGGCCTGCACCTTGTGTAAGTCTTCGGGGTGAATGTAATCGAACGCATTGTGCTGCAGGAGCTGGCTGGGGCCGTAGCCGAGGGTGGCCTGAATAGAACCGCCCAGGTAGGTGTAAATTCCTTCTTCGTTCATCAGCCCCACCATGTCGAAGCCGTACTGCACCAACACTTCGTTCAGCTCGGCTTGGGCCTGGGCCTGGCGGGCAGCCTGCCGCTCGGCCGTCACGTTGCGGCTCGCGCACAGCAATAGCTCGTCGGCCGGGGCCGGAAATACCGACCAGGCCAGGACGATTTCCTGGCCAGCGCGGCCCACGCACCGGCATTCAAACTCAACAGCTTCGGCCTGCTTACCCGCTGCCATGTGCAGGGCCGCGGGGCGGTCGTCGGGGTGGACGATATCGGTGAAAGGATTTCCCAGCAATTCCACTTCTTCGTAGCGCAGCACCTGCAGGAAAGCCGCGTTCACGGCCTGAATAAGGCCTTTTGAATCGATGGCACAAAGCACATCGGGTGAAAAGCGCATCACCTGCGCTAGAATTTGAAAGTCCTTGCTCGGAGCCATTGCGTTCGGTGCTAACGGGGGGTTTTCGCGTTAAAGCAACCCGGCGGTGGCCGGTGTTCGCGCTGGTAACGGAAAACTACCATTACAAGGTCACTCATTCAGCAAGCCAGCACCAAATAAGAAGGCTCACTGAATGAGAGACGCTCGACAGCCAAGTTACCAAACAACAAATGGCGGTGGTCCAAAGCTTGGTGATTTCAGTATTTCACTCAGTTTATGACGGCTAGTATATGACGGCTAGATATCCGTCCTTCCCGCTCTCCTGAAGTGTTTTTAAGCCGAATTAATTGACAAGCGAAAAGTCAAACATCACCAAGCTTTGGACCACCGCCAGAACCCAATTCATCGTGCAAATTGGCCGCGATGCTGCGGCGCATCCGCGCAATTCGCAACTCTCCACGCGCTTGTTGACTACGGAGCTGTTCTCCCTTCCAGTAAACCAATACGGTTGTCAGGGCCAGTGCTGCTGCTGCGACGCTCACTCATAACCCGATGCTCACCATAATAACGCGAATAGAATAAACGAGCCGGGCACGAGGCCCGTCTGTGGCTTGAAGTACGCGCCAGCATTGGCCTTGGTTAAGTGTTTGGTCGAAATGGCATGTGGGTTACGTTAGGGCTAAGGTGGTCTGGTTGAGCGAGAGAGAATTTGGCGGTATTTACAAGCTGCTGTTGGTGGAATTGATAAGAGGTCAGGCAGCCAATGCCGGAGTGGCGGCACGGGTGGTTGTGACCATAAAAAGGTTGCCGCCCAACGCTCGCTTGCTTGGCTCAAGCACCTCAGCCCGCATCATGCAACTGAAGATGAATACTTAACTATAAAGCTGCCTGGTTAGCACTGCGCGGCAAATGTAGCGAGGACTTTCGGGCAGCATTGCGTTGCCATGTGCCCTCCTTTGCGGTTACTTTTGTAAGCGTTTCACAACAGCTTTTTCAATGAAAAACCTTGTAGTTCTCACCGGGGCCGGCGTTTCGGCCGAGTCCGGCATCCGCACCTTCCGCGACACCAACGGGCTGTGGGAAGACCACCGCGTGGAGGACGTGGCCTCGCCTGAGGGCTTTGCCCGCAACCCCGAATTAGTGCTGGATTTTTACAACCAGCGCCGCGCCCAGGCCCGCGATGTGCAGCCCAACGCCGCCCATCGGGCCTTGGCCGAATTCGAAAAGCAGCCCGGTTGGAACGTCCACATCATCACCCAAAACGTGGACGACCTGCACGATCGGGCCGGCTCCGCCCACGTGTTGCACCTGCACGGAATGCTGAACCAGATGCGCTCGGTGAAAGACGAAAACACGGCCTACAACTGCCCCGGCGACATTAGCCTCGGCGACCTCGCGCCCGACGGCCACCAGCTACGCCCCCACATTGTGTGGTTTGGCGAGCAGGTGCCGCTGATTGAAGCCGCCGCCGAGCTGGTCGAAACCGCCGACGCCCTGCTGGTGGTGGGCACCTCCTTGCAGGTGTACCCGGCGGCCGGGCTGCTGCACTACGCCCCGGCCGGCTGCCCGGTATACGTCATCGACCCGCACCAGCCCGAAGCCAACCGCCGCGGCGTGCGTTACGTGGTGGAGGCGGCCAGCACCGGGGTGCCCAAAGCCCTGGCCGCGCTGCTGGCGTAGGGCCAGCGCAGTCGGCCTTATTTACCGCCCGTAGACTAACACTAAGGCCGTTTCTCGCGTACGGATGAGTCTTACCCAATTTTGCATGCGCTCACCTTTTCAAACTACCCTCGCGGGGCTGTGGCTGCTGGCCGCCCCTGTTGTGGCTTTGGCCCTAACCCCGGACCACACCGTTTTTTTGCTCGGCAACACGGCCCAACGCGAATTACCGGCCGCCCATTTGCAGCAGATGCGCCGGACGTTGGAGCAGCAAACCGGCCCCTTCACGGTGGTGCACCTGGGTGATATTGTGGCCAATGAAGGCTTTGCTAGCAGGGCCGACACCGCCCTGGCGCAGGCCGAAAAAACCCGCATCGACGCCCTGCTGGGGCTGGTGCGTGGCCTGCCGCAGGGCAAAATCTACTTCCTGCCCGGCGATAAAGACTGGGCCAACTCCGGCCCCAACGGCCTGAAAGCCGTGCGCCGCCTCGAAAAGTACATCGAGCAGCAGCTGCCCGGCCAAAACGCTTTTATCCCTACTAACGGCTGCCCCGGCCCCGAAGTCGTGGACGTGGCCCCGCTCGTGCGCCTCGTGGCGCTCAACACCCCGTGGTTCACGCATCCCTTCGACCGGCCCGAAGCGCCCGACACCGACTGCAAAACGCTGACGAAAGAAGAGTTTCGCGAGCAGTTGCAGGATGTGATTGACGGCACAAAAAACCGCAACGTGCTGCTGCTGGGCCACCACCCGGTGCTGACGAACGGCGTGTACGGCGGCCAGCAGCCCTTGCTGCGCCACCTCAGCCCGCCGGTGCTGGGCACCATCTACGCCGCCTACCGCCAAAACGTGGGCACCCCGCGCGACCTCGCCAACCCCCGCTACCAGGCGCTGCGCAAGGAGTTGTTGAACACGCTGCAAAGCAACCCCGGCGTCATCTACGCCGCTGCGCACGACTATAGCCTGCAAGTCACGCCATTTCAGGGCAACTACCACCTCGTCAGCGGCAGCTTCGCCGAGAGCCAGCACGTAGGGGCCAAGGGCGAGGCGCTCTACAGCAAGCGCGCCGCCGGCTACACCACGCTGGAATATTTTGCCGATGGCACCGTGAAGACCCACGTTTTCACCTTCGGCGAGCAGGCGCAGGCCGCCACGGAAGCCTACGCCGCCACGCTTTTTCGCTCGGCCTGCGCGGGCGGCAACGACCAGCAGACGCCGGCTAATGCGTTTATCAACAACTGCCCGCAAACGCCCGACGCTCAAACGCCCGACGCGCCCTTTCAGGCCACGACCTCAGTGGTGCCCGGCCCCGAGTACAAGCCCACCGGCAGCCGCAACTTTTTCATTGGCAAAGTTTACCGCTCGTCGTGGCTGCAACCGGTGGCCGTCCAAACCCTCGACCTAACCACCGAAAAGGGCGGACTGCGGCCCACCGGCAAGGGCGGCGGGCGGCAGACTACCTCGCTCAAGCTCATCGCGGCCGACAGCACCGAGTACGTTTTTCGCTCCGTCGATAAAGATGTGACCAAAATTCTGCCACCCGAACTGCGCAACTCCATTGCGGCCGATGTGCTGCGCGACGTCACGGCCACGGCCAACCCCTACAGCAACCTGCCCATCAGCTACCTGCTGGACCAAACCGATATTTTACACGCCCGGCCGCGCCTGTTCCGGCTGCCCGACAACCAGCAGCTCGGCCCCTACCGCGCCGACTACGCCAACCTGCTCGGCACCCTCGAAGACTCGCCCAAAGACCCCAAGCCCAACGTGCCCGGCTTTGGCAATTCGGACGAGGTGACGCGCAGCTTCGGCCTGTTTCGCAAGCTCTACAAGGACCACGACAACCGCGTGGACGCCCCCGCCCTGGCTCGCGCCCGCGCTTTTGACATGCTGGTGGCCGACTTCGGCAAGCACGAGGACAACTGGAAATGGGCCGGCTATAAGCAGAAGGATGGCGGCACGCTCTACCGCCCCATTCCCCGCGACCGCGACCAGAGTTTCACGCAGTGGAACGGCCTGCTTACCTACCTGGCCAACCGCGAGTGGGCCGTGCCCAGCATCGAGGGGTTTGGGGCGCATTTCGAGGACTTGAAAAGCCTGAACTGGCCCGCCCGCCACCTTGACCGCTTCCTGCTCCAGGGCCTCAGCCGGGCGCAGTGGCAGGAGACGGCCCGCTACCTCCAGGCCCAGCTTACCCCGGCCGTCATCAACCAGGCCACCGCTCAACTACCCACTGAAATTCAGCAGCTATCCGGGCAGGACATCAACCGTAAGCTGAAGTCCCGCATCCAGGAATTGCCCCAGGCCATCGACCGCTACTACCTGCTGCTGGCCCGCCGCGTGGACGTGGTGGGCTCCAACAAAGGCGAGGTGTTTCAGGCTACCCGCCTGCCCGGCGGCCAGGTGCGTGTGCAGCTCTTCGACCGCGCCAGCGACTCCGATAATCCCCAGGGGGCGGCGCTGTTTGACCGCACGTTTGCGCCCGACGAGACGCAGGAAGTTTGCCTCTACGGCCTCGGCGGGAAGGACGTTTTTACCGTCACTGGCGACGGTGGCCGGCACAGTGTGCTCGTCCGCGTGATTGGCGGCGATGGCAAGGACAAGATTAGCGACAGCTCGACGGCTACCGGCCTGCGCGCCCGCACCAAAATTTACGACCTGCCCGACACCGACCTCACGCTCGGCCCCGAATCGGACAACCACACCAGCGCCCGGCCCGGCGTGAACGAGTACAACCGCGAGCAATTCGAGTTCAACACCTACCGGCCCAGCATCGGGCTGTTTTACAACGCCAACGACGGCTTCGGGGCCAGCGCGGGCGTCACCTTCCTGCGCCAGGGCTTCCGCAAGCCGGGCTTCAAAAACCTGTACTCGTTCGACGTGCAGGGCAGCGGCAACGGCCTCTTGCAGCTCACGGCCAGCACCCGGCACCGCTACGCCATCGGCAAGCTCGACGCGGGTGGCACCGCCAGCTACGGCAGCTATTTTCCGTTCTACCGCTTCTTCGGCCTGGGCAACGACACGAATTTCAGCCAGGATTTGTACGACGACAAGTTCTACAACGCCCGCTACCGGGGCTACACCATGAATGCTTTCTTGGAGCGCACCTTACTGCAGCGCAGCGTTATCCGGGTGGGGCCCACGTATGAAAACTACACCAGCGACTTCGCCGGCAACACCTTTCTGGGCACCTATAATTTCCGCCCCGATGGCCCTGTAGCCGACCCGCCCATCAACGTGAGTTCCCAACGCCTGCTGGGCATGAACGGGGTGGTTGACCTCGACCTGCGCAACCGCCCCAGCTTTGCCCAGCGCGGCGTGCGCATTCGGGTGCAACACGACACCTATATCCAACTCGCGGACAATACGACTATTCTGGACTCTAGCCCCAGCAGTCAAGGCAAGGCTACTTTCGGCCTCACCCAAGGCTTTGCCGAATACTACGGTACCACCAAAATCGGTATTCCGGTTACCTTGGTGCTGAAGGGCGGCGGCGCCAAAAACTACGGCCCTGATGCCGCCATTCCCTTCTACAAATTTGCCAGCATCGGCCAGAACGAGGGCCTGCGCGGCTACTACCGCAACCGCTTCAGCGGCGACGCCGCGCTGTACTACAACACCGAGCTACGCCTGGCCCTGGGCCAGGTCAAAAACGGCTTCCTGCCCTTCTACTACGGCGTATTCGGCTTCTTCGACCAGGGCCGCGTGTACTACGAAGGCACTTCGCCCGGCGGCTGGCGCTCGGGCTACGGCGGGGGCTTCTACATTGCCCCGGTGGTGGAAACCCTGGCCTTCGCAGTGTCCTACCAGAAATCGGCCGAAAGCTCTCTGATTCAGTTCGGGCTGGGCTTTCGGTTGGATAAGTGAGGATGAATTCAGTTGTCAAGGAATCCTTGACAGTTGTCTGGTTCGTTGCCTAGCTTCGCTAAAATATTCAGCACCATGCAGCCCACAACCGACGTCCTCCTCTACCAACCGCCCGATGGCGCAATCCGACTTGACGTTCAGCTTGAACAAGAAACGGTTTGGCTGACGCAGGCGCAGATGGTCGAGTTATTTGACACCTCCCGTCAAAATATTGGTTTACACATAAATAATATTTTTCGGGAAGCAGAATTGTCGTCAGCGGCAGTTAGCAAGGATTCCTTGCTAACTGCCGCTGACGGTCGCAACTACCGCACCAAACACTACAACCTCGACGTCATCATCTCCGTCGGCTACCGCGTGAAATCGGCGCGGGGTACCCAGTTCCGACAATGGGCCACGCAGGTGCTGCGCGAGTACCTGGTACAGGGCTTTGTGCTGAACGAGCGGCGCTTACGCGAGAGCCAGCGGCAACTGGCCGACCTCAAACGGCTGGTGCAGCTCCAGAGCGAAGTAGCTGCCAATCAGCAATTGACCACCGACGAGTCAGCCGCGCTGCTGCACTTGCTGGGTGACTACGCCCGCGCCCTCGACGTACTCGACCAGTACGACCACCAGCGCCTTCGCGTGGCCAAAGAAACCGTGGCCGCCGACCCCGGCACCTACGAGCTGACCTACGCCGAAGCCATGCACGCCATTGAAGCGCTGAAAGGCCAATTTGGGGGCTCCGAACTATTTGGGCGCGAGAAAGACCGGTCGTTTGAAAGCTCGGTGCGCACCATTTACCAAAGCTTTGGCGGGCAGGATATGTACCCGAGTGTAGAGGAAAAGGCCGCTAACCTGCTGTATTTTATCGTCAAAAACCACTCGTTTTCGGACGGCAATAAGCGCATTGCGGCGTTTCTGTTCGTGTATTTTCTCGACAAAAACCACTGCCTCTACCACGCCGATGGCCGCCGCCGATTGGCCGACAACGCCTTGGTGGCCCTCACGCTGCTCTTTGCCGAGAGCAAGCCCGAAGACAAGGACACGCTGGTGCTGCTGGTCGTGAACCTCATCAACGACGAAAACTAGCCGCCGCCCGAACCGCCGCTTCGGCCGCTTCGCCCCCGCGCCCGGTCGCTTCGCCCCGAAACTGCTTTTGCCCACGCATCAGGGCCGCCAATTTTGAGCCATCAATCACGCTCAACCCCCTGGCTTCGATGCGACACCTACTTCTTGCTGCTGCTCTTTTACTGCTGGCTCCGTTGCGGCCCGGCGCCGTGCTGGCCCAAACTACGGCCCCATCTGCCAGCCAAACCGTGCGCGGCACCGTGCGCGATGCCGGGGCCAAAGCGCCGCTTATCGGGGCCACGGTGGTGGTGCTGAACGTGGAGCCGGCCCTGGGCGCAACCACCGACGCCGAAGGCCGCTTCCGGCTGCAGGGTGTGCCTGTGGGCCGCGCCAAGCTGCGCGTGACGTCGGTAGGTTACGAGGACTTGCTGCTGAACGAAGTGACCATAACGGCCGGCAAGGAAGTGGTGCTGGATTTGAGCCTGACCGAGCGCCTCACCAAGCTCGACGAGGTGACGGTGACTTACAAGCGCACGGAGGACCGTACCGTGGCCAATAATGAAATGGCCACCGTCTCGGCCCGGCCCTTCTCGCCGCTGGAGGCCAACCGCTACGCCGGCGCCCTCGGCGACCCGGCCCGCATGGCCCAGAACTTTGCCGGGGTGAGCAGCGCCAACGACACCCGCAACGACATTGTGGTGCGCGGCAACTCGCCCGCCTCGCTGCTCTGGCGGCTCGACGGGGTGAACATCCCCAACCCCAACCACTACGGCGCCCAGGGCACTACGGGCGGCCCGGTGAGTATGCTCAACAACAACCTGCTGGCCAAGTCCGACTTCCTCACCGGCGCGTTTCCGGCCGAATACGCCAACGCCCTGGGCTCGGTGTTCGACCTGCGCCTGCGCAAGGGCAACGACGAGAAGCGCGAGTTTCTGGGACAAGTCGGGTTTAATGGAATCGAGTTGGGGGCCGAGGGGCCGTTCAGCGCCAAATCCAAAGCCTCTTACCTCATCAACTACCGCTACTCGCTGTTTTCGCTGCTGAAAGCCGCGGGCTACCAGATTGCCGGCACCCCCAATTACCAGGATTTCACGGCCAAAGTGGACGTGCCGGTGGGCCAGCGCGGCACCTTCTCGGCCTGGACCATCGGCGGGCGTTCCAACATCACCTTCCTGGGCAAGAACGTGGACTCGACCAAGGCCGACGCCTACGGCGACGAAAACACCAACGGCCGGCCGCGCTTCAGCAACGGCATGGGGGCCGCCAGCTACGAACACCGGTTTACGGACCGCACCCTCGCCCGGCTCGTGCTCTCGGGCTCGCGCAGCACCCAGCGCTACGACGAAGACACCATCCTCTACGCCAACGGCCGCCGGGTGCTGGCCGAAATCCCGCACTTCGTCACCGACCTGACCCAGGAGAAGCTGTCGGCCAACCTCTCGGTGGCCCACAAGTTCAGCGCCCGCGACCGGGTGTCGGCCGGGGTGATTGTCGATTTGCTGCGCTACAACTACTTCACGGCCGACACCTACCTGCGCCCCCGCACCCTGCGCGACGCCACCGGCACCACCGCCCTCACCCAGCTCTACGGGCAGTGGAAGCACCGCTTCACCGACCAGCTCACGCTGAACGCGGGCGTGAACGCGCTGCGGTTTGAGCTGAACGGCAGCACCGTGGTGGAGCCGCGCCTGGGGGTGCAGTACCAGGCCACGCCGGCCAGCACCTTCAGCCTGGCCTACGGCCTGCACAGCACCCTGCAACCGCTGCTGACGTACTTCACCCAGACCCGGCAGGCCGATAATTCCTACGCCCTTACCAACCGGGCGCTGGGTTTCACGCGCAGTCACCACCTGGTGCTGGCCTACGACCGCCAGCTTTCCGAGAACCTGCGCCTGCGCGTCGAAGGCTACCACCAGTGGATTTTCGACGCGCCCGTGGAGCGCGCCCCGAGCTACTACTCCAACCTGACCGAAGGCGTGAGCTTCGCCGCTTCGGATAAGGGCAACCTGGTGAATAACGGCACCGGCCGCAACTACGGCCTGGAATTAACCCTCGAACGCGCCTTCGCCCAGGGCTATTATTTCCTACTCACCGGCTCGTTGTTCGAGTCGAAATACAAGGGCTCGGACGGCGTGGAGCGCAACACGCCCTTCAACACGCACTACGCGGCCAACGCCCTGGTGGGCCGCGAGTTTCGGCTGGGCCAGCACGGCAATACGTTTACCGTCAGCCTGAAAGGAGCCGTCACGGGCGGGCGCTACGCCACGCCGCTCAGCCTCGACGAGTCGCGGGCCACGGGCCAGGCCGCGTACCAGTACGACCGCGCGTTCAGCGAGCAGCAGCCCCAGTATTTCCGGGCCGATGTGAAGCTGGGCTACAAAATCAACCGCGCCCGCCTCACCCACGAAATTGCCTTCGATTTGCAGAACGTCACCAACAACAAAAACATCTTCCAGCAAGCCTACAACCCGCGTACCAACCAACTGGGCACGGCCTACCAGCAAGGTTTTTTGCCGGTGCCGTTTTATCGGCTCACGTTTTAGGGCGCCGGCGCGCCAGCA
>JANXUO010000356.1 GCA_025356245.1 Hymenobacter sp. | reverse complement strand
CATGGCCATCACCGGGGGCGAAATTGCCGAGCTGGGCAACCGCATCGGCGGCCACCCCGGCGCCCGCATGAACTTCAACTGGTGCAGCACGGCCATCGGCAGCCTGCACCCCCGCCTGGCCCAGCCCCTCGACGGCCGCGGCGCCCGCGCCGGCATGGCCGTGGTGGCCGTGCACTCGCCCTCGTTCCGCAGCAACGGCTACTCGCTGGCCCGCACAACGCTGACGCGGCTGTTTGGGGAGGATTGGCACGTCGAAAAGTTAGGAGTTAAGAGTGAAGAGTTAAGAGTTGGTGGCGTAGCATCGGAACTCAACACTCAACATTCAACACTCAACATTCCCAAAACCTGGGGCGAGGCCCTGCTGGCCCCCTCCCTCATCTACGCGCCCGGCATCACGGCGCTGCTCGATGCGGGCCTGCCGCTGCACGCCGCCGCCCACATCACCGGGGGCGGGGTGGCCGACAACTTCCGTCGGGTGCTCAAAAACGGCCTCGGCGCGGTGCTCGACAACCTGTTTGCCCCCCTGCCCGCCATGCAGCGCCTGCTGGAAATCGGCGACATCCCCCCCGAAACCGCCTATCGCTACTGGAACATGGGCAACGGCCTGCTGCTCGTCACCGAGCCCGCCCGCGCCGCCGATATGGTGGCCGCGCTGCAAGCCAAAGGCTACGCCGCCCAAGTAGCCGGCCACCTCACCGAAGCGCCGGAAATCGTGCTGCGGGTGGGCGCGGGCGAGCTGCGCTACGCGGCAGGGTGGGGGCAGGGCTGCGTGTAAGGTTGGTAGCAACCGGGCTTTTTATCAAGGCGTCGACTGCATAGTTACATCACGCAGGCTGTTTTTATCGACAAGGCTGTGACTGGTTGCGTCACGGGGCAGGCTTTTATCGACAAGGCCGTGGTCAGTCGCATCACAGGGAAGCCTTTTATCGACAAGGCTGTGACCGGTTGCGTCACGGGGCAGGCTTTTATCGACAAGGCCGTGGCCGGTTGCATCACAGGCTACGACTTTACAAACAACAACTGGACATCTGGCAGCGTAGCGGGTGCGTACGGTAGTGTTCAACAAAAGAATGGTAGCAGCAACGGCGCAAATGCTATCTTGCGGAAGATTTCCGTAGCACCCATGCCCGAAACCCCTGTCAGCCCCCCGGCCGCACCCCTGCTCGATGCCCTCGCGGCCCGTATTGCCCGCCGCGACCTGCCGCCCGACGCCGCCGACCCCCGCCGCTTCGAGCCCGACCACATCCGCCAGCGCCTCGACGCGGCCCTGGCCGGGCTGGTGCCCGACGCCAACAGCCGCGGCCGGGCCGCGCTGGTGCAGATGTGCTACGCCTACGTGGCCGCCGAAGCCCTGACCGCCGCCCAGCTGGCCGGCGCGGCGGGCCTGGGCCGCCTGGCCGGCAGCCACGCCCACCGCCGCCTGCTGGCCGTGGGCCTGCTGCGGGGCGGCTTCGAAGGCCGCCTCCGGCACTACCGCCTCAGCCGCTGGGGCGAGGACTGGCTGCTGGCCCTGGGCCGCTGCGAGGTGCCGCCGCCGCGGCCGGGGTAGCCGCCTAGCTCCCTATTTTGGCCACCCGCGCCTGGTGGCGGCCGCCCTCAAAGGCGGTGTCCAGAAACGCCTGGGCAATGGCGGCAGCCTCCGCGTCGCTCACGTAGCGGGCCGGCAGGCACAGCACGTTGGCGTCGTTGTGCTGCCGGGCCAGGGTGGCTATTTCGGGCAGCCAGGCCAGCGCGGCCCGCACCCCGGCGTGCTTGTTGGCCGTGATGCACACGCCGTTGGCCGAGCCGCAAAGCAAAATGCCCCGCGCCGGGTGGCCCGCCGCCACGGCCGCCGCCAGCGGGTGCGCCACGTCGGGGTAATCGACCGAGGCGGCCGAGTGCGTACCGAAATCCTGCACCGCGTAGCCCTGGCTTTCGAGCCAGGCTTTCAGGGTTTCTTTGCGTTCGAAGCCAGCGTGGTCGGAGCCGAGGGCGAGGGTCATGGCGGGGTGAATTAGTGAGTTGGTGAATGGTGGCGGCGGGCCGCACGCCCCCGCCGCGGCCGGTTTCGTGGCCGCCTAGGCTTGCACCGCCAGCTCGGCGTTGAGCCGCGCCGCGGCCCCGCGCCGCACCCGGCGGGCAATATAAATGCTCAGCTCGTAGAGCAGCAAGATGGGGATGGTGACGATAATCTGGGCCGAAATATCGGGCGGGGTGATGACGGCCGCAATGATGAGGATAACCACAATGGCGTGCTTGCGGTAGGTCTGCATGATTTCGGGGGTGATGATGCCCGCCTTGGCCAGAAAAAACACTATCATCGGCAGCTCAAACACCAGCCCGCACGAGAGCGTCATCGTCGTGAGGGTGCTCAGGTAGCTTTGCAGGTCAATCTGGTTTTCGATGCTGGGGTCCACCACGTAGCCCGCCAGGAAGTTAATGCTCAGCGGCGCGGCGATGTAGTAGCCGAACAACACGCCCAGAATAAAGAGCACCGACACGAAAAACACCGCCCCCTGCGAGTTCTGCCGCTCGTGCGGGTAGAGCCCCGGCTTGATGAAGCGCCACAACTCCCAGAACAGGTACGGAAACGCCATCACAATGCCCACCATAAACGAGGTGCTGATGTGCATCGAGAGCTGCCCGCTCATCTCGCGGTTCTGGATGATGAAGCCCAGCTTGTCGGGGCACATGCCCTCGGCCCCCACCAGCGTGCCCAGCTTGCACGACATCCGGTAGGTCCAGAAATCGGCCCGCGAAGGGGCCAGAATCAAGTCGTGAAACAGGAATTCCTTGGCAAAAAACGCGGCTGTGGCAAACACCACCACCGCAATGGCCGCCCGGATGACGTGCCAGCGCAGCGCCTCGAGGTGGTCGATAAAAGACATTTCTTGCGGCTGTTCCTGTTCCAATGCGCGAATGGGTAAATGTGTGCGGGGCCTATACGAGAAAAAGGTGCGGATGAGCCTCACTCATCCGCTCATTCGCTCATCCACTCATTAAAATTGAAACAGCGGGTAGTCTTGCAGCCACTGGTTCACCCGCTGCCGCACCTGGCCCAGGCGGGTATCGTCGGCGTGGTGGGTCAGGGCTTCGTCAATCAGCTCCACAATGCGGGCCATGTCGGCCGTGCCCAGGCCGCGGGTGGTGACGGCCGCCGCGCCAATGCGCATCCCCGACGTCACGAAGGGCGACTTGTCGTCGAAGGGCACCATGTTTTTGTTGATGGTGATGTCGGCTTTGACGAGCGTATTCTCGGCCAGCTTGCCGGTGAGGCCCTTCGAGCGCAGGTCGATTAGCATGAGGTGGTTGTCGGTGCCGCCCGAGATGATGTCGTAGCCCAGGCCGGTAAAGCCCTGAGCCAGCGCCTGGGCGTTGGCCGCCACCTGCCGGGTGTAGGTGCCAAAGTCGTCGCTCAGCGCCTCGCCGAAGGCCACGGCCTTGGCGGCAATCACGTGCTCCAACGGCCCGCCCTGAGTGCCCGGAAACACGCCCGAGTCGAGCAGCGCCGACATGGCCCGCACCTCGCCCTTGGGGGTTTTGAGGCCGAAGGGGTTGTCAAAGTCCTGTCCCATCAGGATGAGGCCGCCGCGCGGGCCGCGCAGGGTTTTGTGGGTCGTCGTCGTTACGATGTGGCAGTGCCGGAACGGCGAGTTGAGCAGGCCCGTGGCGATGAGGCCGCTGGGGTGCGAGATGTCGGCCAGCA
>JANXUO010000340.1 GCA_025356245.1 Hymenobacter sp. | reverse complement strand
TACCGTCGCCGACCACCTCGACACCGAAGCGGCCTCGTTGCACCAGCTGCTGGCCAACCACTACCAGGGCCGCCACCAGCCCGCCCTGGCCCTGGCCGAAGCCCGGCAGGGGCTGGCCCTAGCCCGCCGCAGTGGCTCGCTGCCCCGCATCGTAGAAGCCCTCGAACCCCTGGCGCACGCCATGCAAGCCCTGCGCCTGCCGGGCGCTTACGACTCGCTGGCCCGGCTGATGGTGTTGCGCGACAGCCTGCGGGCGCAGGAAAACACCGACGCCCTGGCCGAAGCCCAGGCCCGGTTTCACACCACCGAGCAGCAGGCCCGCATCCGCAGCCTGGAGCAAACCCAGCGCCTGGCCCGCCAGGCCACCGAGCTGAGCCGCCTGCTGACCCAGCGCCAGCTGGTGGGCGGGGGCACCGTGGCGGTGCTGGCCCTGCTGCTGGGTGGGGCCGCCGTGTGGCGCTCCCGCCGCCGCCAGGCCGGGCGGCAGCTGGCCCACGACACCGAGCTGCGCCGCCAGCTGGCCGCCGACCTGCACGACGAAGTGGGCGGCCTGCTCACCCAAATCAGCCTGCAAGGCGACCTGATGACCCAGGGCCTGCACCCGCCCGCCGAGCAGCAGCAGCGCCTGGCCCGCCTGGCCGAGGCCAGCCGCACCGCCGTGCGCCACATGGCCGACGTGGTGTGGGGCCTGAGCGACGCGGGCCACGCGCCCACCCTCGGCCCCCTGCTCGACCGCCTGCGCGACCACGCCCACGAGGTGCTGCCCACCGCCGGGCTGGAGGTCGATTTCTACGCCGACCCCGCGTTGGCCTTGTTGGCCGTGCCCGCCCACATCCAGCAAGCCCTGCACCTCATCTACAAGGAAGCCCTGCACAACGCCGTCAAGCACACCCACGGGGCCACGGAGGTGGGCATCCGCCTCACGCGCACCAGCCGCACGCTGCACCTGCAAGTGCAGGACGACGCCCTGGTGTCGTCGGCCGGGCACAAGGCCACCGGCCACGGCCTGCGCAACATGAGCGCCCGGGCCCTGGCCGTGGGCGGCTCGGTGGCCTTTGCCACCCGCACCGGCTTCGGGGTGCTGGTGACGCTGCCCGTGGCGTAAGGGCGGGGCACTGTGCTGCCGGGACACCGTAACTTGCGGCCGTACCAGTACCCTGCCCGTGCGCCTTTTTATTTTGACGGCCCTGCTGCTGGCCGCGCCGCTGCTGGCCCCGGCCCAGCGCCGCCTGCCTGCCCCGCCCGCCGCCCGCCCCGAGTTTCTCCGCTACCTGCACTCGCCCTGGGTTGACAGTGTGATGCGGGTGCTGACGCCCCGCGAGCGGGTGGCGCAGCTGTTTATGGTGGCCGCGTACTCGAACCGGCAAGCTGCTGATGACGACTCGGTGAGCCGCTTGGTGCAGCAGTACGGCGTGGGCGGGCTCATCTGGTTTCAGGGCGGGCCGGCGCGGCAAACGCGGCTGCTCAACCGCTTTCAGGGCCAGGCGCGGGTGCCGCTGCTGGTGGCCATGGACGGCGAGTGGGGTGCCGGGATGCGCCTCGACAGCGTGCCGAAGTTTCCGTTTCAGATGGCGCTGGGGGCCTTGCCCGCCGCCGACTCGGGGCTGGTGTACGACATGGGCCGCGAGGTGGCCCGGCAGTTCCGGCGCCTGGGGATGCACGTCAACTTTGCGCCCGTCGTCGATGTCAACAACAACCCGCTCAATCCTGTCATCGGCTTCCGCAGCTTTGGCGAGCGGCCCGCCGCCGTGGCCCGCGCCGGGCGGCAGTACCTGCGCGGAATGCAGGACGCGGGCGTGCTGGCCGTGGCCAAACACTTCCCCGGCCACGGCGACGTCACGGCCGACTCGCACCTGGCCCTGCCGCTGGTCACGGCTTCCCGCGCCCGCCTCGACACCCTGGAGCTGCCGCCCTTCCGCAGCCTGATAAGCGCCGGCGTGGGCGGCGTGATGGTGGCCCACCTGCACGTACCGGCCCTGGACACGGCCGCCGGGCCAAGTACCCTCTCGCGGCCCATTGTGCAGGGCCTGTTGCAACAGGAGCTGGGCTTCCGGGGCCTGGTGTTTACCGACGCCATGAACATGAAGGGCGTCATCAGCCAGTATCCGCCCGGCGAGGCCGACGTGCGGGCCATTCTGGCGGGCAACGACATCCTCGAATTCAGCAAGAACGTGCCCCTGGCCCTGCAATCCGTGCAGGCCGCCCTCGACAGTGGCCGCCTGGCCCTGAGCGCCGTGGACGCGCACTGCCGCCGGGTGCTGGCCCTCAAGCAGTGGGCCGGGCTGGACCACTACCGCCCCGTCAGCTCCCAAAACCTTGCCGCCGACCTCAGCCCGCCCCACGCCCTGGCCCTGGCCCAGCGCCTGGCCGGGCGCAGCCAAACCCTGCTCAACAACACCCAGGGGCCCGGCGCCGGCGCCCAACCCCCCTTGCCCCTGGGCAACCTGGCCGGGCGGCGCATCGCCACCCTGGTGCTGGGCGGCAACCCGGCCGATACCACGGCCTTTCAGGCCCGCGTGGCCGACTACGCCCCGGCGGCCCACTTCCACCTGAAGGCCGCCCCGCCCGCCGCCGAGCTGCCCGCCCTGCTGGCCCGCCTCGCGCCCTACAACACGGTGTTGCTGGCCTTGCAGGGCCTGGGCCGCCAGCCCAGCACCGGCTTTGGCCTGAACGCCGAAACCACCGCCCTGCTCGCCGCCCTGGCCGCCGTGCCGGGCCGCCAGGTGGTGACGAGCGTGTTTGGCACGGCCTACGCCGTGGCGCGGCTGCAGCCCCTGCCGGGGGCCGTGGTGCTGGCCTACCAGGAAAGCCCCAACGCCCAGCAGCAGGCCGCCCAGGTGGTGTTTGGGGCCGATGCCCGCAGCAGCCCCGTAGTAGGCCGCCTGCCCGTGACGGTGGCCCCCGGCCTGCCTGTGGGCAGCGGCCAGCCCAGCCTCGGCAGCCTGCGCCTGCGCTTTGCCCCCCCCGAGGCCGTGGGCGTCGATGCCCGCCTCGAAGCTCGCGTAGACAGCCTCGTGAGCCGCGCCCTGGCCGCCCAGGCCACCCCTGGCTGCCAGGTGGTAATAGCCCGGCGCGGGGCCGTGGTGCTCCAGAAAAGCTACGGCAACCACACGTATGCCGGGCTGGGCGAGTACGAGGCCCGCCGCGACGCAAAGCGCCAGGAAAAAGCCCAGGCGCCGCTGGCCAAGTCGTTCCTGCTGCGGCTGTTTTCTCGCCGCAACTCGCCGCCCGCTGCCCATGCCCCCACGCCCACCCCGCCCCGGCCCGTCCGCAACACCGACCTCTACGACCTGGCCTCCCTCACTAAGGTGCTGGCCGCCACCCCCGCCCTGATGAAGCTGCAGGAAGCCGGCAAGTTCAGCCCCGACAGCACCCTGGGCGACTATTTCCCGGCCCTGCGCGGCACCGATAAGGCCCCGCTCAAGCTGCGCGACGTGCTGGCCCACCAGGCCCGCCTGCCCGCCTTCATTCCCTTCTGGAAGGCCCTCACCAAAGCCAACGGCGAGCTGCGCCGCCGCTACTTTCGCCCCGACAGCAGCGCCCACTTCCCGCTGCCGGTGGCCCGCGGCCTGTGGGCGCGGCACGACCTGCCCGCCCGCGTGACAGCGGAAATCGGCCGCGCCCCCCTCAACGCCAAGCCCAGCTACGTCTATTCCGACCTCTCGTTTTACCTCTACCCCGAGCTGGTGCGCCGCCGCACGGGGCTCGACTTTGCCGCCTATTTGCAGCGCGAGGTGTACGGCCCGCTGGGAGCCGCCACGCTGGGCTTCCGGCCCACGGGGCGCTTTCCGCTGGCCCGCCTCGTGCCCACCGAGTATGACTCGGCCTTCCGCCGCCAACTCCTGCACGGCACGGTGAATGACGAGGGCGCGGCGCTGCTCGGCGGCCTCTCAGGTCATGCGGGCCTCTTCGGCACGGCCCTCGACGTGGCCAAAGTGGCCCAGTGCTACGCCTGGGGCGGCCGCTACGGCAACCAGCAAATCTTCGACGCGGGCATTCTGGCCGACTACACCCGCTGCCAGTTCTGCGCCACCGGCAACCGCCGCGGCCTGGGCTTTGATAGGCCCGCCGTGCCCGCGGCCGCCAACACGGCCCGCGGGGCCTCGGCGGGCAGCTTCGGGCACAGCGGCTTCACGGGCACGTACTTCTGGGTTGACCCGGCGCGCGAGCTGGTGGTGGTGGTTCTCACCAACCGCGTGCACCCCTCGCGGCACAACAATCGGCTAAGCGAGCTAAACCTGCGGACGGATATTCAGCAAGTGGCCATCGAGTGCTTGCGGTGAGAGCCGGGTGAGGACGATGTACCGCGCAGCTCCGGCTTCGCGTCGCCGGAACGGCGAATGACTCGCGTAGGCTGCCCCCGGAGGCGGAGTTGCTGCATCCCGGAGAACCTGCCCTAACTTGCCGTGCCAATTATTCGCCGTTCCGGCGACGCGAAGCCGGAGCTGCGCGGTACATCGTCCTCACCTTGCCCAAACCCCACGCCCATGCAAGCCCTCATGATGTTCGCCCCCCTCCAAATTGCCGCCGTGCTTGAGCACGCCGCGAAATGGCACGCCCGCACCGAAATCGTGAGCCGCCTGCCCGAGGGCGGCATCCACCGCTACACCTACGCCGAGGCCGGCAACCGCGCCCGCCAGCTGGCCCATGCCCTGCAAGCCCTGGGCATCCAAAACGGCGACCGCATCGGCACCCTGGCCTGGAACACCCACCGCCACTTCGAGCTGTACTACGGCATCTCGGGTCTGGGCGCGGTGTGCCACACCATCAACCCGCGCCTGTTTGCCGAGCAGCTCATCTTCATCATCAACCACGCCCAGGACCGGCTCCTGTTCTTCGACCTTACCTTCCTGCCCCTGGTCGAGAAACTGGCCCCGCACTGCCCCAGCGTCGAAAAATGGATACTGCTGGCCGGCCCCGAGCACCTGCCCGCTGCCTCGCAGCTCCCCGGCCTGAGCAGCTACGAAACCCTGCTGGCCCCGCACCCCACGGCCTTCGCCTGGCCCGTGCTGGACGAGAACACGGCCGCTTCGCTCTGCTACACCTCCGGCACCACCGACCAGCCCAAGGGCGTGCTGTTCTCGCACCGCTCCACGCTGCTGCACGCCTACGCGGCGTGTATGCCCGACTGCTTTTGCGCCTCGGCCACCGACGTGGTGCTGCCCGTGGTGCCCATGTTCCACGT
>JANXUO010000298.1 GCA_025356245.1 Hymenobacter sp. | reverse complement strand
CGCTGGCGTATGCTGCCCGCTGGGCCGTGGCCCGGCCGCTGCTGCTGGCCGCCCTGCCCGCCCCCACCCCCGCCGACGTGGCCGCCGCCCCGCCCGATTCGGCCGCCCCCGGCGGGCGGGCGGCCTTCGGGCGCTGGTTTGCGCGGCAGTGGCTGCTGGCCCGGCCCGTGGCGTTGCCCCCCGAGGCCGCCGCCCGCTACCACCTGCTGCGCCTGCGGGCCGAGGCCCTCGACTACGAAGCCGCCCTGCTGGCGGCCCTGCTGGCAACGGCCTGAAAACACGGGAATAGCAAAACTAAAAAAGGCGCTTATATTTGAACCATCAATTCACCCAAAAACCCATTTTTTCCCATGCCTGCTTCCCTTACTACCCTCACCACCCGCGCCCAGTGCGACGAAGCCCTGGCCAGCCTGGCCGCCGAGGTGCGCACCTACCAGCACCGCAACACCAACCTGGCCTTCGCCGACGAAACGGCGACCCTCAACCAGGCCGACACCGCCACCCAACTGGCCGGGGCCACGGCCAGCGTCACGTTCTTTACCGACTCGCTGGCCCGCCCCAACCTGCCCACCGCCGAGAAGAAGCGCCTCGAAAGCCAGCTCCTCACGGCCCGTTACCGCTTCGACCGCCTCACGGCCCAGAGTGGCACCCAAACAGGCTCGGCCGCCTACCTGGCCGACGTCGATGCCGACCAGGTAGCGGCCCAGGTGGCGGTGCTCACGGCAGCCCAAGCCGCCGTCACGGCCCACCGCGCCACGCTGCCCGCCTAAGCGCGGCCCTCCGCAAGCCAACCCAAAATGCCCCCGGCCGCTGCTGCGACCGGGGGCATTTGCTTGGGGGGCCCACGCTCGGGCCTGCGGCCCTAGAGCCCCAGCACCAGCTTGCGGGTGAGCGGGCCGGTGGGCGCGTCGAGGCGCAGGGTGTAGAGGCCGGGGGCGAGGCCGGCGGGCAGGGCCAGGGCGCGGGTGTCGGCGGCCGTGGCGGGGGCGGGCTGGCGCAGCACCACGCGGCCGGTGAGGTCGGTTACGGTGAGGGCGCTGGCCAGCACGGCGGGCTGAGCGGGGGCGGCCAGGGTGTAGTGCCCGCTGGGGCTGCTGGTGGGGTACACGCTGAGGGCGGCGTCGGCCATGGCGTCGCGCACGGCGGTGGCGGTACCGGCCAGGGCCACGTCGTCGATGGTGAGCACCGTGCCCACCGTGCGGCCCGACACAAAGCCGATGCGCAGCGTGTCGGGCTGGCCGCTGGCGCGGTACGCCAGCGGCAGGCTCACCAGCGTGTAGCGGGCCTGCGGCGTGGTCAGGACGCCCTGGGCCTCGGCTACCACCGTCTCGACCCCGCCCACGGTGCGGGTCAGCTCGATGGCGACGCCCGACGAATCGGTGGCGGCGTTGGCGCCGGTCAGCTTGTAGTAAAATTCGAGGCGGGCCGGCCGGCCGGTGTAAGGCACCCCGCTGGGCAGGTTGTACACCGAGCTTTGGTTGCCGCTCAGGCGCGTCCCCAGCGACATGAAGCCCGGAATGTCGGCTTGCCCCAGGAAATTGGCGGTGCTGAGCTGCGCGGCCCCCGCGCCGGTGCGCGGCGCGGTGCTACGCGTCACGGTGTTGGTGCTGACGGGCAGCGGCGAGCCAAGTTGAGCCGCCAGGTAGTCGTCGACGATGAGCCAGCCCTGCGGCGCCGCGCTCCGACCGCGGGTCACCCAGGTGTCGAGGTTGCCGTTGGGCACGGCTTGGGCCTGGGCAGCCAGGGTGCCCACGGCCAGGAGCACCGTGTAAAGCAGTGTTTTCATGGGTGGGGTGTTGTTTAATGTTTGCCAATCCTTCGCCTCTTCGGCGCCGACAAAAGTAATTCGCGGCCGCCGTCGCCATAGCCACTTGCGGAAGGCGCAGGGCTCAAAACCCTGGGGCCGGTAAGCGAACCAGCCCTTAGGCTTCCGCCCTCACATCCACTAACCGCAGCTGCACGTTGCGGTGGCCGCGGTACTCGTTCATCTCGACGGTGTAGCAGGCGCTGAAGGGCTGGCCCTGCTCGATGAGGGGCAGGTAGTCGGCCAGGCCGAAGCCGATGGCGTCGAGCACGGGGCCGGGGCGGCCATCGGCGGCCAGCAGGCGCAGCTTGAGGTGGTTGGTGCCCACGAGGCGGGCGCTGCCGGCGGCGGCGCGCAGGCCGTGGGTGGCAAACACGGGGCCGGGGTTGCCGGGGCCGAAGGGCTCCATGGGGCGCAGCTCCTCAAAAAAAGCCTCCGTGAGGCGCTCCAGGGGCAGGGTAGCGGCAATGTCCACGGGCCGCACCAGGTGTTCGGAACGCAGGGTGTCGGCCACCACCTGCTCGAACTGGAGCTGGAAGGCGGGCACGTTTTCGACCTTGAGGGTGAGGCCGGCGGCGGCGCGGTG
>JANXUO010000168.1 GCA_025356245.1 Hymenobacter sp. | reverse complement strand
CCGGGTGCGGGCCGTGCGCACCACCGCCGGCACCGAGTTGCCCTGCCAGTGGGTAGGCTTGGCGGTGGGTGTGCAGCCCAACCTGAGCCTGCTGGCCCCCGGCCTGGCCTCCGACAAAGGCTATTTGGTAGATAACCATTTGCAAACCAGCTTACCCAACGTGTACGCCGCCGGCGACTGCGCCCAGCTGCGCACGCCTGCACCCGGCCAGGTGGCCGTCGAGCAGCTTTGGTACACCGGCCGCGCCCAGGGCCACACCGTGGCCCACACCCTGGCGGGGCGGGCCACGGCCTACCAGCGCGGCCCGTGGTTCAATTCGGCCAAGTTCTTTCACCTCGAATACCAAACGTACGGCCACGCCCCTGCAACCCCGCAGCCGGGCGTAGCATCGGGGTTTTGGCAGCACGCCAGCGGGCACCACGCCCTGCGCCTGTACTACACCCCCGATGCCCCGCACCAGCTGCTGGGCATCAACGCCTTGGGGGTGCGCTTGCGCCACGACGTATGCGATGCTTGGCTGCGCGCCGCCACGCCCCTGGTGCAGGTGCTGCACGAGTGGCCCCGCGCGGCCTTCGACCCCGAATTTGCCCGCCGCCACCACGCCGCGCTCCGCACTGCCTTCGCGCCGACCTTTGCGCCATGAACTTCGACAAACTCTACCGCCCCGCCGCCCTCAACAGCTTCCAGGTAGTGGCCCTGGTGGGCCTGCTGATGTCGGCCGGAGCCCACGCTATTTTGTACTTTGCGGTGCGGGCCGTACCTACAGGCTTTGGCTGGCTATACGTTTGCTGGACTGCTTTTTATGCGTTCGGAGCCTTGGTTAACTACTTTGGAAAGCCAACCCCGCCCCATCATCATCACGACGAGGACGACCACGAACACGACCCGGACGAGATATTTTTTCGGGATTGAGTTGGGCCTTTACCCACTGCCGGGCGGCTGGCGCGGGGCGCTGCTCCGTAGCAACGGCCCCGCACCATAAAATCCGCAAGCACTTAATAAACAGCCATTTTTGCTCATGACCCCTACCCTGCTCCCCCTTGAAGCGCCGCCCCTCACCGCTGCCCAACGGGGCTGGCTGGTGCTGCTGGCGGGCGGACTGCTGGCCCTGGCCGGGTGCTGGGCCGATGCGGCCCACGCGGGCTGGTGGCTGGGCACGGCCATCGGGCTGGTGGGAGCCGGAGCCCTGGGCTGGAGTCGCGCTACCTTCGGGGCTACGAGGCCCGCCGGGGTCCACCTCGACCACATCTGGACGCAGGGCAGCACGGCCCGCGGGGCCTTAGCTTGGGTTACGGGATTGGTGCTGACGGCTTTCTACATCGTGCTCTACTGGTTCAGCAACAACGACGGGCAGGGCAATTTCGGCCTGCTCACTCCCGTCATTCACGCCCTCGACGGCTTCAGCCAGGCCCTGCGCGGGCGGCCAGCCGACCAGTGGTTTCTCTACGGCACGTTTTACACGCTGGCGGTGGCGCTGATGGGCGGCCGCGCCCTGCTGAAATACCAGCACTCGCGCTACCACCTGCTGCGCACGGCCTCACTGATGTTTTTTCAGCTGGGATTTGCGTATTTGCTGCCGGGGCTGCTGCTGTTTTTTCAGCAGCCGGAATTTTATTTCACTTACTTCTGGCCCCTGAAATACAATTACTTGTTTCCCAACGACGTGCGGGCGCTGGCCAGCGGACCGGGGCTGGGCGTATTTATGGTGGTGTGGGGCGCGGTGCTGTCGTTTGTAGCGACGCCGGTGCTCACTTACTTTTTTGGCAAGCGCTGGTACTGCTCGTGGGTATGCGGCTGCGGCGGCCTGGCCGAAACTGCCGGCGACCCTTACCGTCATCTGGCCGACAAAAGCCAGGCGGCCTGGCGCCTAGAGGTGCGGCTGGTGTACCCCATTCTCGCCCTCATCACCCTGATTACGGCCCTGCTGTGGCTGGGCGCGGCCGGCATACTGCCCGCCTGGGCCACCACCGGCCGCCCGGCGGCACTCGGCTTTTTTAACGGGGTGAGTCCGCTCGATGCGCTCTCCAAAACCTACGGCTTTGTGGTGGGCGCGGTGTTTTCCGGGGTGGTGGGCGTGGGCTTCTACCCTATTTTGGGGGCGCGGGTGTGGTGCCGCTTCGGC
>JANXUO010000274.1 GCA_025356245.1 Hymenobacter sp. | reverse complement strand
CCATCGACGAAATGCTGGCCCTGGGCTTCACCCGCGCCGAACTCAGCCACCTCGAACGCCTCTCCGACCCCACCGTGCGCCGGGCCATCCCGTTTGAGCGCCGCGACGCCCTGCGCCACAACCAGCGCGACGACGTAGTGCTCTACCTCCGCACCTGGGCCGATTTGCTGGAGCAGCCTCTGCTGGCCGGCGTGGAGCTGCCCGATTTTCTGACCGGCGGCCTGAGCGCTCCGCTCGTCGCGCCTGCGGAGCCGGTTGCGCCCGTCCTGCAAGCCGCCCACCGGGCAACGGCCGAGCTGGTGTTTTAGCACCGGGCGGCTTTCGCTCTTTTTTGCATTATCACAAAAAAGCCCCACTGACTTTGCGGTCAGTGGGGCTTTTTGTTATTTCAAATTTGCTTGCGTTGAGAGCAACGCCAGCGGCTATTGCTGTTGGCCGCCCTAGCGGGTGACGTTGCTGCGCTGGGCTTCGCGGTACATTTCGGTGCGGTGGGCACGCTTGTAGGCGGCATCAGCGTTGGGGTCTTTTTCGGCAGCGTCGGCGTCGGGGGCTTGGGCGCAGGCTACGGTCAGCAACAGGGCCGGGGCGGCGGCCAGCAACAACAGGGTGCGGGTGAGGGTCAGCTTCATGCCACGAAGGTAGCCAACACCTCGCAAACTGCCAAAGGCCTGACCGGCCAGCTCCAACGCCGGGTTGCTATTTATTGCCCTTGGGCACGGCTCTCGCAGTGGCCTCCACACTCCGTTACATTTCTTAACTAACCAGAGGCGAATGGAATAATCAGCCCAAAAACCAGATTATCAGTAAGGACGTAAGTCTGACAGGAAATCACCTGCCGCTGGGCACTCATACCAAGTAAAAAACTATCACCGGCTCCGGTAAACCAGGATGCAAACAGGCTCATTTTGTTAGCAGCAGCTAACTGAACTCTTTAAGTCAAATTGCACAATACCAACCTTTCCTCTGGTTAAGTAGATTAGCAGCGGGCTGAGCATCAAAGCTGGTTAAAGCATCAGGTTAGGTGACTGTTATTGCCGGCTTTATTAGTCAATTTCAAACCGATTTAAGCAGGAAATTATTGTTAGAATCTAGTTTAGTTAGTATGGCTTATCGTTTTGATTAACAGATTATTTTACTTTGAAAAAACCTGTTAAACAACAATTTTATAGTGCCGCCAGCCTGGTTAGTATATAGACAAGGGGCAGCTTAGCAATTATCAGTGGCCAAGCGGAGCAAAAAATTGCTCCTTAGCATCTGCAAGTCCGACCCTGACAAATTGTGCTTTACTGAACTTTGACGTCAGTTCACCACGCGCTTTAAGTGCCACGTTGTCGTGTACGCTAGTGCTTAGTCAGGGGAGTTAGTTGCCCTGATTTTTTGATGGTGGCGGTCGAGTTTGACGCGGGCTTTTTCCAGGGTGAATTGCCATTTTACGGTGGCCCGGGTCGCATTCCGCTCGGCCACGCAAGCGGCGACGTGGGCCGTGAGCTCCTCCAGGGTGGGGATGCGCTGGTGCAGGCACTGGCGGGCGATGGCCGAGGGTTCGAGTTCGACCATGTTGAGCCAGGAGGCATTTTTGGGCGTGTAATGCACCTCGAAGCGCGCGGCCAGCGCCCGGGCTTCGGCGGCGGGCAGGTGTTGGCAAAAGACGGCGTCGGTGTGGGCGTTGTCCTGCACGAGCACGATTTTCGTGGCCGGGGGTAGTGGGCGGCCAGCCGTTGCAGAAAGCGGCAGTAGTCCGCGCCCGTGCGGCGGGCCGAGCCCTCGACCAGGCGCTGGCCCGTGCCGGGCTCGAAGGCCGCTAGCAGGCAGGCCGTGCCCTGGCGCACGTACGTGCTGCTCGCGCGCCGGGGCCGCCCGGCTTTGGCCGGTTGGTCGCCCACGGCGGGCCGGGCCGGCACCGGGGCCAGCGGCTCGACTGGCTGGCCGTGGAGCACGCAGGGGCGCTCGTCGAAGCAGACGACGGGAAAGCGCGGGTCGTACGCCCGCTCGTAGACGGCCAGTACGTTCTCCATCCGGGCCACAAAGGCCGCGTTCACCGCCCCCAGGCACCAGTGCTGCTGGCGGTGGGGCTGCAACTCGTTTTTTTGAGCACCTGCCCCACGGTTTCGTGCGAGATGGCCTCCACCAGGCACAATTCCACGGCTTTGTCGGCCAGCCGGCGCAGCGTCCAGCGGCTGTGGCCGGTGGGGGCGGGCGTGCAGGCCAGCGCCGTGAGCGCAGCGCGTTGGGGGCCGTCGAAGCGCGGGGGCGTGCCGCGGCGCGGCGCCTCGGCCAAGGCAAATTGCCAGCCAGCCTCCTCATAGCGACGGCGCAGCTGGCTCACGGTCTGGCGGCGCAGGCCGGCAGCCTGACCGGCAGCCTGACCGGCAGCCTGACCGGCAGCCTGACCGGCAGCCTGACCGGCGGCCTGCTGGCCGATTCCCGTTGCCAGGGCCAGCAGGGCCTGCGCGCGGCGCACCGCCCGCACGGGTCGGCGACCGGTACGCGTGAACTTTTCGAGGGCGGACTGGTCAGCAGCCGGCAGGGTAAAGGGAGTGAGGGGACGGGCCATACACGCCCAACTCCTGGTGCCTTATTTCGTTGGATAACTTTCCTGACCAAGCACTAGTATCCAGACCAGGGCCCCAAACAACACGCGTTCAAGCGTACTACCCCACCAGTGGACTGAGTCGAAGCACCCTACTCCGGCGCAAAATCGGAGAAGGAACCGTCCTGGTAAAAGATGACGATGCGCCGAATGGCTTTGCTCGGTGCCAGCACCGGTGCGGCAGCGGGTGCCGGGTCTGCAATCGGCGTAGTAATAGGCTGGACCACCGGCGTGGCCGGGGACGGCTGTGGCGCGAGCAAGGCGGGCGGCCCTGGAATGGCATTGGGTGCGGGCGGCAAAGGTGCCCAATGCCGAGCAGGTGCATGGGCAGCGGCACGAGCAAACCGCTGCGCGGGCTGCAAGAGTGGGCGCGGGGCGGTTGGTGGCAGCGGAGGCAGTGTAGCTACGGTTGGTAGCACGTCGCGCGCAGCCGTGAGCGGTGCAGGGGATAGTAACTCGGGGGTTGGGGTAACAGTGGCTTGCGTGGGTGCAGCAACACCCAAATCAGTAAAAACTGACTCGTTTACAGGTATTTGTATTGCTTTGAGCAGATTGACGCTGGCAACCGGAACAGCAGCAGGCGCCGTAGTTGCCTCAGACGTGGCAGTAGCCGCGGGCAGTGGCCCACCGTTTAGCATGGGCCCGGTGCCGTTTAGCAACCAAGCCATCGACAGCTCAGGAAAAGCTGCCAGAATGCGCTGCACAACCTCCAGACTGGGCTTGTTGCGCCCCGAGAGTACGTGGCTGATTATAGGGCGGGCTACCCCCACAAGGTCAGCAAACTGGGTGGTGCTGAGCTGACGCTGCTGTAGCAGTGCTTTGATACGGTCAACCATAAAGTAAATGAAAACTGCTTGCGGCAAGCCGAAACCGGACACTTGGATACATTTGAAGGTCTAAGTCCCAGTGCTTGTTTATTACAAATGTAATAATTATTTTCGCAGCAAAAGCATTTTCTCCCCCTTCAACCCGTTTTAACAATTGTTACAAACGTAAATTAACATTTATGTCCATTATTTATCCTTAGCTATACCTGTAAAGTAAAATGGCCCACCTGGGTTACCAGACGGACCATTGTTGCCATTTGTAATTATCTCTCCCCTGCCGGCCTATAGTTCCTCAAGCAGTCAGCCCTAGTTGAAATACTCTTTAGCCAGGGATTTATCGTGTCCATAAATGTCCTCGCGAAAGTGCGGATGGCCGTTTTGGTCGGCCCAGGCGGTAAAGTACACCAAGTAAACAGGTAGCTTCTTAGTGAGGGAAACGTACTTCTCGCGGTGCTGGGCGATGGTGTCGAGGATGGTGGCTTGGTTCCAGGTGGACTTGTCGCGCAGGAGGTAAGTGGCAAGTTTAATGGGCTCCTGCACCCGCACGCAGCCGTGGCTGAAGTTGCGCTGCGACATGGCGAAAAGGTCGTCGTGCGGGGTGTCGTGCAGGTACACGTCGTTGGCGTTGGGGAAGATGAACTTCACGTCGCCGAGGTCGTTTTTGGGGCCGGGACGGCGACGGACGGTGTACTTGAAGTTCTCCTCGGTAACGCCCGCCCAGTCGATGCTGCTGGGGTCAACCTGCTTGGCCTTGCGGCCTGAGCCCGACACCACTTCCATGTCGAGGCGGTCGAGGTAGCCAGGGTTGCCGACGAGTTTTGCGCGTAGCTCGTTGTCGATGATGCTGTAGGGCACGTTCCAGTACGGGGCCAGTACTACGTACTCCATTTGGTCGCTGAAAATGGGGGTTTCGTGGAGGGTTTTGCCCACGATGACGCGCATTGAGAAGGCTTCTTTTCCCTTCTCCACCATGTGCAGCTTGTACTCCGGGATGTTGACGAGCAGGTAGTCGTCCTCAAACTTTTTGGGCAACCAGCGCCAGCGCTCCATGTTCAGTACCAGTTGGTCGATGCGGGCGGCGATGGACACGTTGAGCTGCTTGAGCGTAGCCCCACGCACGATGCCATCGGGCGATAGGCCCGCGTCCTGCTGAAAAGATTTTACGTCCTGCACCAGGGCCGCGTCGTAGGTGGTAGCCGCCACGTTGGCGGTGTCGGGAGTTGAAGCCGCCCCCGTAGCCGGGGCTGGCCGGCCCCACGAGAGCCGCTGGCGCAAGGCCGGCACGGCGGCCGAGACCTGCCCCGGCCGCAGCTTGAGGTCGGCAGGAAGCTGGGGCCAGCCGCCGGCCCGCTCCTGAGCACGGTAGGTAGCGAGGGCCTGTTTGAGGTACTCGTACTCGGGGTGCAATGGCGCAAACTCGTAGTAGTTGTAACGGCTTTTGCGTTCGCCAAGAAAGGTGAGCAGGGCCTTGTGGAGCTTGATTTTGTTGGGCTTCACCTTCCACTCGCTGTCCTTGAGGTCGCGCGGGTTGGCCACGCCCCGGTAGTAGTCGGAGGCCCACAGCAGGTAAGTACCCGTGAGGGCCACGTCGGTTTCGCGCTCCAACGCGTTGCGTTTGGACGTGTCGGCTCCGGCCGTTTTGAGCGACTCAAACAGCTTGTTGAAATCCTTGACCTGGTAGTCTTTAGGGTCAAGCCCTTCGTCGCGGGCTTTAGGGAGCAGCGCCAGCAGCGTTTGGGCCTGGGGCACCAGCGCGTGGTTGCGAAACCACCCCAGGCGGAAAGCCCGCTCGCGGTAGAAGCGCCGGGCCGGGGCCTCCTGCGCCGCAAAGCGGGGCTCGGCCCGAAGCTGCCGAACGACGTAAGCGCTGTCGAGCAACGGCTGCGGGCCGGCCGGGGCCGGGGCCGAAGCCGCGCCGCTGGCCGCTTGTTGTTCCGCATCGGGGCCAGACCCGGAGCCGCACGAAGTAACCGCTACCGACAGTAGCAGGCCAACAAGCAGCACATAAAAAGAAGAAAAGAAACGGGGCAAAAAAAGCATGGGTGGTAGGCAGTGAGCGGCCATTAGCGGCGCGGCCGTCTGGGTGGCGGCCGGGGCTTGTACTAGCAGCGGCGGGCCGGGGTTGCGCGGCGGGCCGCTCAAATCCGCAGGCAAGTTACGCCGACAGCCGGCGGGTTCGGCTTTTTTGGGGCAACTTCGGGCCCTCCTTTCGCCACCCGGCCCTTTGCTCATGCCCCACACCGCCCTCCCCGACCCGCACAGCTACGCCGGGCACAGCCCCGTGCGGGTGCAGCACCTGGCCCTGCACCTGCGCGTCGATTTTGCCGCCCGCCGCGTTGGCGGCCACGCCACCTGGCAACTTGCCAACCCCGGCGCCGCCCCCGAGCTGGTGCTCGACACCCGCGACCTGACCATTGAAGCCGTGGAGCAGCTCGATGCCGCTGGGCTGGCCACGCCCGCTGCTTTTGCCCTGGCCCCGGCCGAGGCGGCGCTGGGCCAGGCCCTGCGCATCGCCCTGGCCCCCGGCACCGTGGCGGTGCGCCTGGCCTACCACAGCAGCCCCGAGGC
>JANXUO010000263.1 GCA_025356245.1 Hymenobacter sp. | reverse complement strand
GGAGCAGGAACACGGCGCGTTCCATGCGCTGGTACTCGATGTAGTCCTGCGGGTTGATGTTGGTCAGCATCTTGAAATACTGGCCCACGTAGTCTTCGCTCACGTTGGCCACACCGCTCAGCACCTTGTTACTCAGGTCGCCGCCCAGGTTCACCTTGATGTAGTTGAACAGGTCAATCAGGCGGGGGTCTTTGAAGTAGGTGCTGTTGTTGGCCAGCTGCTCCACAAACATGTTGTTGCGCAGCACGTAGCGCACCACTTCCACCACAATGTTTTCGGTGTAGATGCTGATGAGGCGTTCGCGGCCGGGCAGGTTTTGCAGGCTTTCTTCCATCACCCGAATCACGAGGTTGGCGAGCTTGCTCTGGCCGGTGATGAGAAAAGCCGGCACGTCGAGTGAGGCGAAGAAGTTCACCGAGTCGAACACCTTGGCGTCGAAGCTCACAAAGGTGTGACTTTCCTCGGCTTCGCCGATGGTGTCAAGCGTTTCGTTGGCGGCAAAAAACTTGTCCTTGTTGGTAATGAGGTCGTCGTTAGAAATGACCTTGGGCTTGGCCGTCGTGCCATACGCGACCCGCGTGGCCCGCCCGCCCGGAATGAAGAGCATTTCGCCTTCTTCCACCGGCTGCATATCATCGCCGAAGGCAATGTATCCTTTGTGCAGCAAAATGAGGTTGTTGCCAACGTCGTAGGAATTGACGACAGTGAAGGGCTGCTGCAGCACCAGGTTTTTGGCCTTGATGTAGCGCACCCCGAGCGACTCGATGACTTTGTTATAATCTTCCATTTTCTGGGGTCAGCCGACCGGTTTAAGTTCGGCCGGTAAACAGGTTCTGTTAGTAATGAGTGCAATAGTACATCGAAAATACGCAAAAAAACAAAACCCAGCCGTAAACGGGCTGGGTTTTGTGCAACCATTCTGGCTTTTGGGCTATTTCACAGTTACTTGAGGATTTCCCGCGAAATTACAATTTTTTGGATTTCGCTGGTGCCCTCGTAAATCTGGGTGATTTTGGCGTCGCGCATGAAGCGTTCGACGTGGTATTCCTTCACAAAGCCGTAGCCGCCGTGAATTTGCACCGCTTCGACGGCCGAGTCCATGGCCACCTTCGAGGCGAAGAGTTTGGCCATGGCTCCGCTCTTGGCGTAGTTGGCGTGGTTGTCTTTGTCGGCGGCGGCTTGCAGGCACAGCAGGCGGGCGGCGTCGATGTTGGTGGCCATGTCGGCCAGCTTGAACTGAATGGCCTGGTGCTGCGAGATTTCGACTCCGAAGGCCTTGCGCTGCTTCGCGTACTTAAGGCTCAGCTCCAGCGAGCCGGAGGCAATGCCCAGGGCCTGGGCCGCGATGCCGATGCGCCCGCCGGCCAGCACCTGCATGGCAAACTTAAAGCCGAAGCCGTCGTCGCCGATGCGGTTTTCCTTGGGCACCTGCACGTCGGTAAACATCAGTGAGCAGGTGTCGGAGCCGCGAATGCCGAGCTTGTTCTCTTTGGGGCCGCACACGAAGCCGGAGGTGTCCTTGTCCACAATCAGCACGTTGATGCCGCGCGACTTCAGCTCGGGATTGGTTTGAGCGATGACGAGGTACACCGAGGCGGTGGTGCCGTTGGTAATCCAGTTTTTGGTGCCGTTGAGCAGGTAGTAGTCGCCCATGTCTTCGGCGGTGGTGCGCTGGCTGGTGGCGTCGGAGCCAGCTTCGGGCTCGCTCAGGGCAAAGGCCCCGATGATTTCGCCGGAGCACAGGCGGGGCAGGTACTTCTGCTTCTGCTCCTCGGTACCGTACTGCTCCAGGCCCCAGCACACCAGCGAGTTATTCACCGACATGATGACCGAGCAGGAGGCATCGACCTTGGAAATCTCCTCCATCGCCAGCACGTAGCTGATGGTGTCGAGGCCGGAGCCGCCGTACTCGGGGCTCACCATCATGCCCATAAAGCCCAACTCGCCCATCTTTTTGACTTGCTCGGCGGGAAATCTCTGGTGCTCGTCGCGCTCAATTACTCCGGCCCACAACTCGGACTGGGCAAATTCGCGGGCGGCATCGCGCACGGCGAGCTGCTCTTCGCTGAGCTGGTAGATGGAGGAAGTGGTGTCAGCAGTGAGCATGGGGGCGGGAATTGAAAATTTGTTTCTACGGATTACAAAAGTACGGCGAGCCAACCGGGCGGGCAACTATGCAGGAGCCGAGCAGTAGTTTGGCCGCCTAACAACCGCCCTGATACATCTTTGTTGGCCAAATCATTCCCCTCGCCCGCTGCCTTGCTATGCTTACACCGCCCCCCGGCTTTGTGCTGGATACCAACCCCGCCCGCCTCAACCTGGCCGCCATTCACCAGTACCTGAGCCAGGAGTCGTACTGGGCGCAGCACATCCCGCTGGCAACGGTAGAGCGAGCCGTTGCCAACTCGCTCAATTTCGGCATTTACGCCCCCGATGGCCAGCAAGCAGCCTTCGCCCGCGTGGTAAGCGACCGCGCCACCTTTGCCTGGCTCTGCGACGTGTTTGTGCTACCCGCCTACCGGGGCTTGGGCCTCAGCAAGTGGCTGGTGCGCAGCATGCTGGCCCACCCTGAGTTGCAGGGCCTGCGCCGCCACCTGCTGGCCACCCTCGACGCCCACGGGCTGTACCTGCAACACGGCTACCGGCCACTGCCCGAACCAAGCCGGTGGCTGGAAATACGCCCGGAGGTGCCGTATCCTTGAATGAGCCATCGGCTTTTAGCTGGTAGCGGTTAGCTAACCGCTGAATTACTGCCTGCAATTACTCCACCACCAGCTGCCGGGTGGTGGTGCCGGTGGTGGCCACTACCTGCACGGCATATACGCCCGGCGTGAGGCCCTCCAGTGGCAAAATCGTTTCCTGCTGGTAGGCTTCAAAAGCTCGGACTACCCGGCCCAGGGCATCGCGCAGCTGCACTTGGGCGGGGCCGGCGGGCAGGCGCAGGGTGGCGGTGTGGTGAGCCGGGTTGGGCCAAAGCTCGACGCCGGGCAGTGCGGCGGGGTGGGTAGCGGTGGGGGTGTAAGCGCGGTTTTCGAGCACGAGGATGCGGTCGTCGGTAGCGGCGGGAGTGCCGCGGCCGTCGCGGTTGCTGGTGCCCACGTACACGCGGCCCTGGGGCGACACGCACACGCTGCGCAGACGGCCAAAGGTGGTAAGGAAGTCGGTGCGGGTAATGATGGCGTCGCCGTTGGCGGCCAGGGGGAGCTGTACCAGCTTGCGCGCACCCAAGGCCGTGAGCAGCAGGCTGCCGCGCCAGCCCGGGATGGCGGGGTGGTCGTAGTAAGCAATACCCGCCGGGGCAATGGTGGGCGTCCAGGTCGTGAGGGGCTCGCGGACGTTGTTGGCGGCACAAAACACCTGCTCGTTGGGCAGGTCGCAGTAGCCTTCTACGTTGGGCCAGCCGTAGTTGCGGCCGGGCTCGATGCGGTTTACTTCGTCGTTGGTGCTAGGGCCGTGCTCGGAGGAATAGATGCGACCGTTGGCCAATTGCAACAGCCCCTGTGGGTTGCGATGGCCCAGCGTGTACACCCGGCTACCGGCCGTGGGGTTATTGGCCGGGATGGTGCCGTCGAGGTTGAGGCGCAGTATTTTGCCGTTGAGCGAGGCGCGGTTCTGGGCTTCGGAGGCTTGCAGGGCGTCGCCGGTGGTCATGAGCAGGGTGCGGTCGGCCAGAATGCAGAGGCGCGAGCCGCTGTGGTTGGTGGTGGCCACAATGCCGCCTAGCAGCACCAGCGGGGCCGTCAGCGTATTGGCCGCGGCCGAGTACGTGAAGCGCACCAGCTTCTCCTTGAGGGCGCCGGCTTCGGTGTAGTTGTACACCACGTACACGTAGGGGTTGGCGGCAAAATCGGGGTGCAGCACCATGCCCAGCAGGCCGCTCTCGTTGGTTTCGGTCACGTCGGCAATGGTCAGCAACGGCCGCACCTGCCCCGTAGCGGGGTCGATGCGGCTGATGCGGCCGTAACGCTCCGTTGTCCACAAAAAATTGTCTGGGCCCCAGAGCAATTCCCACACCGTGTCGAGGTTGGGCGTGAGGGCCGACACCGTGACGGTGGTAGCGCCCACGGCCAACGTGGTAAGGGCGGGGGCCTGCGCGCGGGCAGTGAGAGCGGCAGTAACAGTCAGAAAGACGAGGAATAGATACTTTTTCATGGCAAGCAAAGAATGGTTAAACAGCACTTTGTGCCGTATTATTTCACAGATACGAGAATGCGGGCAGATGGTATTTGAGTTTATGGCCCCGCACCGTTTTTTTTCAGCTGTGGCAGCCGCGCTGGATGAGGAGCGGTGCCGATAACCGATTGATGGATTTCATAACCATGTGACGTCAGCTATTGATTTTATCTAATCAGTTCTTTACGTTCATTTTGCGAATATTCAAGGCACAGCTAACAGCTCATCAGGGCTCAAATGTGGTAATTATGTCTTACTTTGGGAGGCCAAATGCACCGGGCACCCGCTTGCTTCTAGTTTGAGATAAGCTCCGGCGCATCGATTTCTCCACTTTTACCTTCACCCTTTTTTTATTTCTAATGAGAAAATTCTTACAAACCGGTGGCCGTGCCTTGGCTTTGGGCGCGGCACTGCTCGTAGGGGCTAGCCAAGTACGCGCGCAAGTAAGCGCCTATACTTTCGCCGCTTCTACCGGAACTTTTACCCCGCTGCCAGCCACGGCTATCACGGTACCCAGCGTACAGGCTGACGATGCTACTTCGGGCAGCACACCGCTGCCACTGAGTTTCAACTTTGTGTACGAAGGCACTGGCTACACCGACGTGGTGGCTTCTTCCAACGGCTTTTTGTCGTTCAACCCCGGAGCCGGCTCTAACCTGAGCAACAGCTTGTCGGGCACTGGAGCGGAGAAGCCGTTGGTGGCCCCATTTTGGGACGACCTTGATGGTCGCGACGCATCAGCTCGGGCGAGCTACCTCACCACCGGAACGGCGCCCAACCGGGTGTTCACGTTTGAGTGGCTGAACTGGTTTCGCTACAACAATACCGGCGGCCCGAGCTTCTCGATGCAGGCGCGCCTACTGGAAGGCAGCAACCGCATTGAGTTCGTTTACCGGCGCGAAACGGGTACGGTTACGAATGCTTCGGCTTCGGTGGGCCTGTCGGGCGTAGTAGCAGGCACCACGCCGCCCGAATTTTTGAGCTTGGACGCCACCACGGCAACGCCCAATGCCAGCTCGGCTACTGAAACCAGCACCATTGCCGACGTGCCCGCCACGGGGCAGGTGTACACCTTCACGCCGGGTGTAGCCACGGGCTGCGCCGCCCCGCGCTCGGTAGCGGTCACTAACGTTACCGGCAACTCGGCCAGCATCACCTTTCGGGGAGCTACCACCTCTACTTCGTATACCGTGACGTACCAAGCCGTTGGTGGCCCGGTACAAACCGTGAGCCCTAACCCCACCACCGGCCCGGTGGCCCTGAGCGGCCTACTCCGCAACACCACCTACACTGTGACGGTGGTGGCCAACTGCGCCGGAGGCGCGACTTCGCCAGCGGCCACGGCTACCTTCAGCACCTCTAACGGGTATTGTGCCACGGGCTTAGGCGGCGGTTGCGGCGGCAACGACGTGAGTGCAGTGAGCGTGAGTGGCTCTGGCCTCAACGCCACTGGCCTCACGTGTACGGCGGGCGCCGGTGGTGCTTACACCGTTTACCCCGCTATTGCTCCCACCACCGGGACGCTCCAGCGCGGCGTGACGTACCCCATCAGCGTGACCACAACGGGCGGCAGCATCACCTCGGTATGGATTGACTTCAACCAAGATTTGACGTTTGATGCGACCGAATGGGCCCAGGTATCGACCGCTTCGGTGGCGGGCGTGGCCGACGTAGTAAACGTGCAGGTGCCCCTGAACGCCTTGCTGGGCCAAACCGGAATGCGTATTCGCAGCCGTGTGAACGGCACCACCAACGGAGCCGCCGATGCCTGTTCCAGCTTCGGCTCGGGCGAAACCAAGGATTTTACCATCACCATCGGGGCCGCGCCGGCCTGCGCACCGCCTTCTAACCTAACGGCCACCAACATCACGGCCACCGGGGCCACGCTGAGCTTCCTGACCGCCGGCACCGGCACCGCCACGCTGGTGTACGGCCCCACGGGCTTTAACCCAAGCACGAGCGGCACTACCATCAGCCCCGCCACTTCGCCTATCACCCTCACCAACCTCACGCCGGGGGCGGGCTACCAGTTTTACGTGCAGTTTAACTGCGGCGCGGCGGGCCTGAGCCAGAACACTGGCCCGGCCAGTTTCAACACCCTCATCACCAACGACGACCCTTGCGGAGCCACGGTACTGCCGGTGACAAACACCTGCACGCCCCTCAGCACCACCACGGTGGGCGCCAACACTACCGCTACTACCGTGTACGGCTCCGGTGGGCAGGGCACGGGGTGCGGCAACAATTCCACCCCCCGCGACGTGTGGTTCCGGTTCACGACGGCCGCCAGCGGCCCCACCAGCACCAGCGTCCGCATCAGCGTGACAGGCAGCGCGGCCAGCGCGGTGCGGGCTTACTCGGGGGCGGCCTGCACGGGCCCGCTCACGTATGTGCTTTGTGCGGGCACGGCCAACGGTACGGCGGCTCCCAACCTCGACCTGAACAACCTGCTGCCCAACACCACTTACTACGTGCGGGTAAACGATTATTCCGCGTTCCAGCCGCAGCTTGGACCGTTTACTATTTGTGCCACGCCCGTACCCAACTGCCCCGCACCGGCCGGCTTTGCCACGGGTACGCTCACCAACACTACTGCCCCAATTAGCTGGAACGGCGGGGCAGCCACCGGCTCCACGTTTACCGTAATTTATGGCCCTGCCGGATTCAGCCCGACCACCGGTGGCACTACCCTGGCCGGCCTGACCACCGCCAGCACCACGCTGACGGGGCTGCAGCCTACCACGAGCTACGACGTGTACATCCAGCAGGTCTGCGGCGGCTTTAATGGCAGCAGCACCCTGGCCGGGCCGTTTACCTTCTCTACGCCGCTCACTACGCCGCTCAACGACAACCCCTGCGGGGCCATTACCCTGGGTACCGGCACTGTTACCAACTC
>JANXUO010000256.1 GCA_025356245.1 Hymenobacter sp. | reverse complement strand
ACGCAAAAAAAGCCCCGGTCAACAACCGAGGCTCCGTTCAAAAAAACCTTGTGCCACAACGCGCGGGTTGAAAACCCGCGCTACTCTTATTCCTTCGTAAAGTCCAGCGTATCAATCAAAGGTGGAGCTTTCGACGATTTCAACTTGATGAAAACGCGGTAGGTGCCGCCCTTGCCGGTGTAGCGGCCAATGGCGTAGGGTACGCCCTCGTTGCTGGCCCCGGTGTGGATGAATTCAAAGCTGGCGGGCGCGGTTTTGCTAAAGAAGTTCTTCATCACAAACTCGGCCTGGGTGGCGCTGTAGCCCTGCTTGTCGCCGTCGAAACCGACCTCCACCGTGGGGGCGAAGTACTGGGAAAGCTCGCGCGAGGAGCCGTTGCGCAGGGCCAGGCGCACGGCGGCCAGGTTATCGGCGCTTTGCGCAAAGGCCGGCACGTGGCCCAACAGCCACAAGCAGCTCAGCAGCAGAGTACGAAAAAAATAACGTTTCATCAATTAAAGTAGTAAGTACGTCATACGCTGGTTGGGGAGCAAGCGAAAACAATGCCAGAACCGGCTAAAATGGGGCCAACTGGGATTTGCAAAGGAGTTTGGGGCTCTGGGAAAAACCAGATTATTGCCCATTTCGGCAGTTTTGGGCCGCTAAGGGCCGAAGGTACACACAACCTGCAACACGGAGGGCACCGTACCTTCGCAGGCATCATCCCTTGGCAACGCGACTATGAGCAAGCAGGTTTTACTGGTTATTTTAGACGGCTGGGGCATTGCCCCGCACCCGGAGGTGTCGGCCGTGGATGCGGCCAAGGCCCCTTTTTACCACGAAATGCTGGCCCGGTATCCGCACAGTAAGCTACAGGCTTCGGGCGAGGCCGTGGGCCTGCCCGAAGGCCAGATGGGCAACTCCGAAGTGGGCCACATGAACATTGGCGCGGGCCGGGTGGTGAACCAGGAGCTGGTGCGCATCGGCAAGGCCATCCGGGAGCGCAAGCTGGGGCAGGTGCCCGCGCTGGCCAAGGCTTTCGAGTACGCGGTGGAGAACGACAAGCCGCTGCATCTCATCGGCTTGCTGTCGGATGGCGGGGTGCATTCGCACATCGACCACGTGAAGGCGCTCTGTACGCTGGCCCACGAGGCGGGGGTGCGCCGGGTGTTCGTTCATGCGTTTACCGATGGCCGCGACACCGACCCCAAGAGCGGCGTGCGCTTCATCAACGAGCTGGAGCAGTACGTGGAGCGCACCGGCGCTAAAATTGCCTCGGTGGTGGGCCGCTACTTTGCCATGGACCGCGACCAGCGCTGGGAGCGGGTGAAGGTGGCCTACGACGTGCTGGTGAATGGCATTGGTGCCCCGTCGCAAAACCTCATTCAGAGTGTTCAGGAGCAATATAAGGAAGGCGTTACGGATGAGTTCTTGCAGCCCATTGTGAAGGTCGGCCCCGACGGGCAGCCGCTGGCCACCATCAAGGAGGGCGACGTGGTGCTGTGCTTCAATTTCCGCACCGACCGGGGCCGCGAAATCACGGAGGTGCTGACTCAGCACGACAACCACGCCTTTGGGATGCAGCGACTTAACCTGCACTACCTGACCCTGACGAACTACGACGACACGTTTGCGGGCGTGACGCCGATTTTTGAGAAGGACAACCTCAACAACACGCTGGGCGAAGTGCTGGCCAACCATCACAAAACCCAGATTCGCATTGCCGAGACGGAAAAATATCCGCACGTTACGTTCTTCTTTTCGGGGGGGCGCGAGGTGCCATTTGCGGGCGAAACGCGCATCCTCAAGCCTTCGCCCAAAGTGGCGACCTACGACTTGCAGCCCGAAATGAGCGCCGCCGACCTGCGCGATGCCATCGTGCCCGAGCTGCAGGCCAAAGCCGCCGATTTTGTGGTGCTCAACTTCGCCAACCCCGACATGGTGGGCCATACCGGCGTGTTCGAGGCCGTGGTGAAGGCCGTGGAAACGGCCGACGCCTGCGCCCGTGCGGTGGTCGAAGCCGCGTTGGCGGCCGGCTACGCCTGCCTCATCATCGCCGACCACGGCAACGCCGAGTTTATGCGCAACGCCGACGGCTCGCCCAACACGGCGCACACCACCAACCTCGTGCCCTGCATCCTGGCCGATGCCGACTACCACGGTGCCCTGGCCGATGGCAAGCTGGGCGACATTGCGCCCACCGTGCTGGCGCTGATGGGCCTGGCCCAGCCGGTTGAAATGACGGGGGTTAGCCTGCTGCGCCCCGCCGCCGCCCATGCGTAGCGCCTGGTTGAGGTGGCGCCGGGCGGCCCTGCTGCCGGTGCTGGCGGCGGGCTTGGCCGGCTGCGGCGGTACCTCCGCCGAGGGTCCGCCCGCTGCCCGCCGCCCGCTTTATTTTGATGTGAAGGGCTTGCTCGACCAGCAGGTGCAGCAGCTGGCGGCCAGCGCCCCGGCGGTAACCAAGCAAGTGCAGCTGCGCGGCGGTGCCCTCGAAACCGTGCGCGTGCCCGCCGTGCGCTGGCCCGACGAGCTCCAGATTTTTTACCAGGCCGACATCAACAAAGCCGCCCTGCGCGGGGCCTACGCCGTCGATTCGGTGCGGCTGCCCGACGGCCGCCTGCAACACACCTACACCCGCCGCCCCGGCCAGCCCAACGCCCCGGTAAGCCGCCTCACCGTGCTTACGGCCGGGGGCCAAGCCCAGGAAATAGCGGCCAACATTAACCAGGAAAACGCCCTTTTCAGCGCCAACAAGCACCTGACGATGGAGTTAAGCGCCGGGCAACTCCGCCGCTACCGAGTGCAAGGCACCCAAAAGCTGGTGTTTTTTGATACCCTGCGCTACGGGGCCGAAGGTCGGATAGACGCCCGATAACCGCACCGCCCACTTGCCCGTACTAGCGGGCAACGTGGCACCTGCCGCGCTTACGTTTTCACTTCTTCACTCCCATTCCTATGGCTGCCAACGACCTCGAAGTTCAACTCGAAAAAATCATGCCCGAAGACCTTGCCCGGACCTTCGAAAGTGCTTACCACGTGTTTCAAGGCAAAACCGAGCACGTGGACGACCTGCTCAAGCACGGCGGTGTGCTGCTGCGCAAAGCGGCCCAGAAATTCACGCCTACCCAAACCATTCTTGGTATTGCCGGGCTGGCCATCGTGGCGGTGCTGCTCATCAACAAAGCCAACGACTAAGGCCAGCGGGCTTTCTAAGAGCCCAAAAAGAGGCGCTGCCCCGGTTGGAGCAGCGCCTTTTTTGCGTTTTCAGGGTGCCGTGCCCGGCGCTACGCCAGGGCGTCGAGGGCCAAGCGCTGGGGCAGCACCAGCTGCTTAAATTCGCTGACGGAGTAGCCCGTTACCTGGCGGAACTGGTTGCTCAGGTGTTGGCCTGAGGAGTAGCGCAGGTGGTCGGCTATCTGGCTGAGGGTCATGTCGCCGTAGGACAATAGCTCTTTCACGCGCTCTATTTTGAGGCGGATGAGGTACTTCTCGATGGTGAGGTTGGCGGTGCGCGAAAACACCTTGCTCAGGTGCGAGTACGTGGCCGTGAAGCGGTCGGTGAGAAACGCCGAGGTGGTGAGCGGCGAGCGGGCCGTGCGCAGGTGTTCGAGGTACTCGGCCAGCACGGTTTTGATTTGGTCGGTAAGCTGCTCGCCGTGGCTGCGCAACAGCTCGAAGCCGGCAGCGCGGAGCAGTGGGGCCAGAGTTTCGGGGTCGGCGGGGGTGCTGGGCTCCAGCTCGGCGGTGCCCAGGCGCACGGCTTTGGGCTGGTAGCCGGCCCGGAGCAGCAGGCTTTGCACGGCTTCCACGCAACGCGGGCAGACCATGTTTTTAATGTGCAGGAGGGTAGTTTTCAAGGTCGTATAATTTTTAATTAACGATGAATGGGCCGGCGGGCCGGTGCTACGGCCGGAGTCGGGCGGTTGGCGCTGGCCCGGCGCGGCGCTGGCTGGCTACTGCGGCTGCCAGTCTCTTGCCAGCCCCGCCCAAACCAGTGCCCGGTGGCCCAGGTAACAAACGGTACTACGCCCAAAAAAGTAACCGCCAGCAGCCAGAACAGCACAAAAAAAGCGGTGAGCAACCGAACAAAAAAATGGTCGGTCAAATCAAACAAAAAGCCCGTGAGCAGCAGCGCCAACCCGAAGCTGATGCCCGCCAAAGCGCCTACGCGCCGCCACGGCAGAACCAACAGGCGTTTGGGAAGGCGGGAACGGAGCGAAGCAGGCACGGGTGTACAAAATTTGGGCCGGTGAAAATACGTCAGGTTTTGCAATTATGCGCTTTGCTCAACAGAGCAATGCGTCCCAGCAGCGCCGCTACGTGGCCGGCCAGGCTGCCCGCCGCTGGCAGCAGCTGCGCTCCGATGCTGACGGCGGTGGCGCCGGCCTCAAACCACCCGGCCAGCGCTGCGGGCTCAAGCACTACGCCGCCGCTTACCAGCAGGGGCACCTCGGGCAGCGGGCCGCGCAGGGCAGTAACGTAAGCGGGCGTAACGAGGCTGGCCGGGAAAATCTTTACCACATCGGCCCCCTGCTGGGCAGCCTGGTACACTTCGTTCACCGTGAAGGCGCCGGGCAGCCAAGCCAGGTTGTGGCGGTGGCAAGCTGCCCCCACCGCCGCATCCAGCACTGGTGACACCACAAAATCGGCCCCGGCGGCGATGAATAGCTCGGCTTCTTCAACCCGAAAAATGGTGCCTGCGCCGAGGAGTAAATCCGGGAATTCGGCCTCTACATATTGCTGCAACTCGGCAAAAACTGCGAACGCGTGCGGGCCGCGGTTGGTGTATTCGTACACCCGCACCCCGCCTTCGTAGCAGGCCCGCAGTACGGCTTTGGCTTCGGCCGCGCCGGTATGGTAAAACACCGGCACCAGCGGCGTGCGGCGGAGCTGGGTCAGGAAATCGGCGCGGGTGAAGCGGGGCATAAGGGCGTTTCGTGGGTTTAATCAAACACAAATGGCAGCTACAACCCTTTCAGCCGCCACAAGCCATAAGGTTGCTTGCGGGTGTCTTTGCCCTTGTTCCAGCGGGCTTGGGTTTGAATTTGCGAGGTGGTGAAGTACAGGCTGCCATCGGGACCGGTGGCGAAGCTGTCGGGCCATGAAATTTCGGGGCCCTGGGCCACCACCGTGGGCAGGCCGGAGGAAGAAAGGCGGCGGATGGTGTTGTCTTCGATGCCCGAAGTGTAGAGGTTGCCGTTGCGGTCGCGCCCGTAGCCGTCGGAAGCGCCTACCGTGGCCCACTCTTCTACCTTGGTGGCCAGGGCGGGGGCGCTGAGGGTGGAGTCGCGCAGAAACTCGGTGCCGACGCGGTAGATGCGGGTGCCCATCAGGGGCTGAAAGTACAGGGTGCGGCCGTCGGCGCTCAGCTCCAGGCCGTCGGCGTTGAACTGGGGCTTCTCGCCTTTTTCGTCGCGCAGCTCGTGGCCGTTTACCACGAGGCTGAAGGCGGGGTCGAGGCGGGTGCTGGGGTGGTTTTCGAGCACCCGGCGGGCCCGGCCAGTTTTGAGGTCGAGCACCACCAGGGCGCCCACGCCCGAATCGGTGAGGTAGGCCACCTGGCGCTGGGTGTCGAAGCGCACGTCGTTGAGGTAGCTTTTGGGCAGGGCCACCGCGGGGCCAAACACGATGGTGCGGGCGGCCTGGTTGGTGGTCAGGTCGAACTGCACCAGCTTGGCCCCGCCGGGCACCACGCCGGCAAACTTGGGCGAGGCGGGGTCGAGCACCCACAGGCGGTTCTGGTCGTCCACGACCACGCTCTGCACGCACAGGAAGTGGGTGGCCGCCGTGGCCGCGTCGGGGATGGTGCCGGCGGGCACGGCCTCGTTCCAGCGGGCGTCGGGGAAGGGGCGCGGCGGCAGGCCGGGGGCCACTTCCAGCACCGATTCGCGGTGCCCGTCTTCCCAGTACGGGAAATTGACGAACAGCCGGCTGGTGCGCGAAACCGCCACGCCCGTGGGCCGCTGGCTGCCAAAGGTGGCAATGCGCTCGGGCCGCAGGCCCACTACGGGCACGCCGGTTTTGGCTGTTTTGGCGGGCCGGGCAGCCGGCAGCGGGCGGGCCGGCTTGCGGGCCTGGCCCAGGGCCACGGCCGGGAGCAGCGCCGCCAGCAGCAGGGCAGTCG
>JANXUO010000219.1 GCA_025356245.1 Hymenobacter sp. | reverse complement strand
CGTCGCCGGAACGGCGAATAGTCGTTGGAGAGGGTTGGGGCAGCATACGCAAGGATTCTCCGTTCCGGCGACGCGAAATCGGAATTTCGCGGTACTGCCTCACCCCGCCTTCGCCTCGATGAAAATGCGTTTCATCTCGGGGTGTTTGGCCCGGATGGCGTCCTGCAGGTGGCGCACGGTGGCGGCCACTTCGTCGGCGGTGAGGTGGTCGGCAAATTCCACGTCGAGGGCCAGCACCACGTCGGCGGGGCCGAGGTACATGGTGAGGGGGGCGCGGGCCTGAGCGGCGTGGGGCTGGGTTTCGACAATTTGCGAGATGCTGGCCAGGGTGTCGTCGTCGGCCCCCACGCCCACGAGCAGGGCCTTGGTGCGGGCCACCAGCACCACGGCCACGGCCATCAGCAGCAGGCCAATGGCGATGGACGCCGCCCCGTCGAGCAGCGGGTTGTTGAGCAGGTGGCCAAAAAACACGCCCGCCAGGGCCAGCACCAACCCAAGCAGCGCCGCCCCGTTTTCGAGCACCGAGGCAAAGGCCGCGGGGTCTTTGCTGGTCCGCAGCTGCTGCCATACCGACTCGCCGCTGCCTGCGCTGCCCGCCTGCAACGCCCGCACCGACAGCACCGCCGCCACGGTTTCAAACAGCACCGACACGCCCAGCACCAGGTAGTTCCAGCCGGGGTCGGTGAGGGGCTCGGGGTGCTCAATGTGCTTGATGCCCTCGTAGAACGACATGCCGCCGCCGATGGCGAAGATGAGCATGGCCACAATCAGGGCCCAGAAAAATAGCTCCTTGGAATGGCCGAAGGGGTGGCGCTCGTCGGCCGGCTTCTGGCTTTGGTGCACGCCGTAGAGCAGTAAAATGCCGTTGCCCGAGTCCACCAGCGAGTGAATGCCCTCGCTGAGCATGGCCGAGGAACGGGTGAAATACGCCGCCACAAACTTGCTGACGGCAATGGCTACGTTAGCGGCAATGCCGCCGTAAAGGGATATTTTGGATGCGTTGGGGTTGGCCATGCCGCAACTTACGCACGGGCCCCGGTTGGTGTTGGCCGCCGCGCAGACTTTGTGGGCGGCGCATTTGCCGCCGGTGTGCGGGCTGGCAACGTCCGCGCTACGGGTTTGGCGGGTTACTTTGCGGTGTCCAAACCAGAACTATGTACGCCTCCGGCCGCCTTTCGCAATACTTGCTTTTCCTGGCCGCATTGATGGGCGTGGCGGGCCTGCTGGCGGCGCGGTTTCTGGTGGCGCTGGCTCCGGTGGTGGGCGTGCTGGCGGCCCTGGCCAACCCCAACCTGCGGCACGACTGGCGCAATTATTTCCGCAACGGCGCGGCGATGCGGGCGGCGGCACTGGTGGTTTTTCTGCTGCTTACGGGCTTTTATACCAGCGAGTGGGTCGTGTGGCGGCACGAATTGTTCCGCAGCCTGACCTGGCTGGGGGTGCCGCTGGCCTTTGCCGTGGCCGTGCCGCTGGCGGGCGGGCAGCGGCGGGCGGTGGGCAGCTTTTTTGTGCTGGGCACCGCCGCCGTGGGCCTGGCCACCCTGGGCCAGTACCTGCGCAACCCGGCGGCGGCCAACGCGGCCATTGCCATCGGGCAGAACATGCCGGCCGTTACCGGCCTGTTCCACATCTCGTTTGGGGTGATGCTGGCGTCGGCCTTTTTCTGGGGGCTGCTGCTGCGGGGGCACCTGCTGGCCCGGCCGTGGCTGCGCGGGGTGCTGCTGGGCGCTTCCGTTGTGGCGGTGCTGGTGTTGCACGTGCTGGCCTACCGTACCGGCCTGCTGGTGCTCTACGCGGGCCTGCTGGCCTGCGTGCTGCGGCTGCTGCTGCACCGGCGGCTGGCCCTGGCCCTGGCCCTGCTGGCCGCCCTGGCCCTGGCCCCGTGGGTGGCCTACCACACCCTGCGCGCGGTGCGCGAGCGGGTAAACGCCTCGGTGTGGGACGTGCAGCAGTACCAGCAGGGCCACGACATCAACACCTACTCGCTGGCCCGTCGCCTGGCCGCCCTCGAAAGCGCCGGCAACCTTGTGGGCCAGCACTGGCTGCTGGGCGTAGGCCCCGCCGACACCCACGCCGCCCTCATGCAGCAATACCAGTGGAAGGACTTCGGCCTGCTCCCCCAAAACCGCGTCGATGTCCACAACCAATACCTCGAAGCGTTGCTCGGCGGCGGCGTGGTGGGCCTGGGCCTGTGGCTGGCCGTGCTCTGCTGGCCCCTCACGCAGGCCTGGGCCCGGCGCGACGGCTACGTCTGGACGTTCATCATCACCCAGGCCACCGTCATGCTCACGGCCGACGTGCTCAGTTTGCAGATTGGGTTGAATATGTTCGTGTTTGGCTACGGCCTGCTGGTGGTGGTCGGCGAGCGGCGGGATGCTTCGCCCTTCCGC
>JANXUO010000195.1 GCA_025356245.1 Hymenobacter sp. | reverse complement strand
GGCCAGGCCCAGCTTGAGGCGGTACTTGTTCTGGCTGTGGTCGGTGCAGTCCTGCCCATCCAGCTTGAAGTCGTAGTCGGCGAATTGGGGCCGCCATTCGTAGCTCAGGCCCACGTCGAAGCCCGCGCCGCGCCCCAGGCGCTTGCTGCCAAACAGGTCGCCGACTTTAAAGTCCGGGCGGTCGTAGTAGCGGTAGTCGGTGTAGCCGTAGCCCAGGTCGCGGCTGCGGAGCTGAATGCTGTCGCCCTTGTACACCTGGTAATCTACCCCTTGGTTGGTGACGTAGGCCGAGGCCAGCCCCACCAGGTACTTGCCCGTAATGCCACCCCTGAATACGTGCGCCTCGTTGGGGTCGAAGGCCAGCGCGTAGCTCACCGAAATTTCCTGGAAAGCGTTTATCCCCACGTTAAAGGCATTGTCGTTTAACACCTTTAAGGACAGCTCGCGGGTGCGGGTTTCATCCAGCCCAAACCGGGCGAGCCGGGCCACGGGCTCGCTCACGTTGGTGGCCTGCACAAAGCCCCGCACCCGACTGCCAAACGCCAGCGAGTGCCGTGCGCCCAACGACACCATGAACGATGGCAGCCGCACTTCGGCGCTGGCCGTGGCCAGCTTGGGCCGGCCGTTCAGCCCCTGCTCCTGCAAGTAGTCGGACTTAAAAACGACGTTGCCTCGGTCGTCGCGGTACTCGGGGGCTACCGTGTTGCGCAACACCTGCCAGGGCGTGTAGGGCGCTTTCACGGTCAGGTAGTCGTTGTAGAAATTGGCGTCGGCCCCGCCCAGGCTCACGTAAAACTTGTAGCGCGAGTCGGCCAGGCTGGCCGGGTTCCAGTACATGCCGTTGGTGCCGCTGTAGTTGGACGTGGCCAGGCCCGTCCAGCCCTGGGCCTGGGCGGTGGGCCGGGCAGGCCCCAGCAGGCATCCTGCCAAAAGACAAACGGCGGCGACCCAAAAAGCCCGCTTCTGGCGTAGGCGTTGCAACATAGTGAAACCGGTAAGGTAGAAAAGCACAATATTAGCACTAATCTCCAGTCCGCGCCCGTTGGCCGGCGGCATTCTCCACAAAAGAACCCGGCCCTAGCCTCAGCGCGGCTCGGCCAGCCGGGGGTCGCGGCCGAAATCGGCATCGGTAAGGGTGCTGAGGAAAGCCACGATGTCGGCCTGCTCCTGGGCGCTCAGGGCAATGCCCAGGGTGCCATCGGGCCGGCGCAGGGCGGGGTCGAGGGTGAGCGAGGGCTGCACGCCGCCGGCGTAGTGGGCCACGGCGAGGGGCAGGGTGGCAAAGCGGCCGTCGTGCATGTAAGGTGCCGTGAGGGCCACGTTGCGGAGGCTGGGCACGGCAAAGCGGCCCGCGTCGCGGCCGTCGCGGGTGATGTGCGCCCGCCCCGAGTCGCGCGGAAAGCGGCGGTCGAGGCCGTTGTTGCGGAAGCTGTCGTCGCTGAACAAGTCGGTGGCGTGGCAGGGCTGGCAGTGCTGCCGCACCAGGGCTAGGCCGCGCAGCTCGGCGGCGTCGAGTACGCCGCCGGCCTCGCCGCGCACGTAGTGGTCGTAGCGCGCGTTGGCGCTGGTAAAGGAAGCCGTAAACTGGGCCAACGCCCGCAAAAAGCGGTACGAGTCGATGGCCCCCGGCCCGTAGATGGCCGCGAACTGCCGCCGGTACTCCGCGTCGCGGTTTAGCTTGGCCAGCAGGTGGGGCAGGGTTTCGTCCATCTCGTCGGGGTTGGTGAGCGGGGCCAGGGGCATGGTTTCGAGGTTGCTGGCCCCGCCGTCCCAGAGCAGGCTTTGCTTCCAGCGCAGGTTTTGCAGGGCCGGGGCGTTGCGGCTGCCCAGGCGGCCCGCCACGCCGTGGCTGAAGCGGTGCCCAGCCTGGGCAAAAGCCGCAAACTGCTGGTGGCACGAGCCGCAGGATACCGTGCTGTCGCTCGACAGGCGCGGGTCGTAAAACAGCCGCCGCCCCAGCGCGAAGGTGGCCGCGTCGGGCGGGTTGCCCGCCAGGGCGTAGCGCATGGCCGGAAAGTTGCGCGGCTGCCCGGTGCCCGGCACGGTTTGCACCGGGGCCACGGCCACGTCGGGCAGCCCGCAGCCCGCCAGCAGCACCAGTAGCAAAAACAAGCAGCGGGAGAAGGGCATGGTTGGGTGGTTCGGGGGATGAAAGGTAATGCGAAACAGCGTCTCACGTCACGCCTACTTCCCAAACAAATACTTGGTTTGCTTGAAACTATACCCCAGCGCCAGCACCACGCGCCCGGCCGAAGCCGGGTGGTCGGTGCTGGCGGTGTACACCGGCAGCTGCACGCTGGTGTTGAGCGAAAAATTCTTGTAGTACACGTCCAGCCCCGGCCCCAGCAGGGCATCGTTGAGGGCGTGCTCGTGGGTGAGGCGGCCTTCGAGCATTTCGCCATCGGTTTGCTCGTAATAGAATTGAGCCGAGGGGTAAAGCTGCCAGTTCTGGCCCAGGGCCACGCGGTAGAAGGCGTTGGCAAAGCCCGCCACGCTGGGCGCAAGGCTGTTGCGGAACGCATTTTCGCCGCAGCGGCGGTAGTTGCCGGTCAGGCTCAGGCCAAAGCCCCGGTACGAAGCAATGTAGTTGGCGTAGCCAAAATAGTCGGTGGTGCCGGTGCCGGCCTGGCTCAGCATGGGGTAACGCACGCCGTTGGCCGCGGTGCGGCGGTAGTTGCCGGTGGGCAGTTTGAGGCCCGCGCCCAGCACCAGGCGGTGTTGCACGCCCTCGGTTTCGATGTGCCGCAGCAGGTGGTAGCCCGCAAACACCGTAGCGTCGCCCAGGCCGCCCACGTTGAGCTGCCGCCCGTTGCCCTGCTCGGTGTTCATTACCAGCGGCACAAAGGCGTTCAGCTCCACCCGCCGGGCCAGGAAATACTTGCCCCGCAGCTCCAGCACCCGGAATATCTCGAAGTCGCTGGGGTCGCCCTGGTGGCTGTGGCGGTAGCCGTCGTTGTCCGAGTTCAGGGCCGACGGGGCCAGCAGCTGGCCGCCCGCCGGAAGTAAGCTATGCTTTTGGCCCAGGGCCTGGTAGCCGTTAAAAACCCGGTAGCGGTGCATCAGCGCAAAGCTGCTCTGGTTGTCGTAGGGCGTAATGCCCATAAAGCACCCGCAAATGTCGCAGGCCCGGGCTGGCGCGGCCAGGCCGGCCAGCAGGAGCGGCAGCAAAACCGCCCGCAAATAGCGCGAAGTAAACACAGTTATTTTGGGTAGAAAACCGGGGAAAGTGAAGTGCAACCAGTGCGTCCAACTCTCCCCGGTTTCATCCGTAATTTAGTTGGCGTGAACGTGTTCAATGGAGAACATGCCAGCGGCCGGATTGGCGTAGTTGTTGGCCACGGCCACCGAATTAGGACCCGGATTAGCCCCGTTCATGGTATCAATAACCCGCGTGTAGCCCGTGCGGTTGGTGAAACTGATGGGGTTGGGACCGTTGAATACTTTCAGAATGTCCGCTTTCAGGTGAAGTTCGGGGCTGTGGTCGGACAATACGCTCAGCAGCACCCCGCTGGGCATGGGCAGCGTAACGGTGCGAATGGTGCTGTAGGGTTTTCTAAAGCCGCCGATGTGGAACACCAGCCCGCCTTCGGGTGCTCCGGCAGTAAGCGGTGGGGTTTTGCCGTCCAACTTCATAAAAATGTACCCATCATTCCACGACCAAAACATGCCATTACTGGCGTCGAGGGCCCCGGTTTGAGCCCCGCTCACGTTGCGGGCGCTGTCCACACCGATGGTGAAGGTCAGGCTGTTATAATTGCCGGTGGGGATATCGGCCAGGGCCAGATGCTTGGTAATGGCGTTGGCTTCATTCACCAAAAAATAGGAGTTGGGCACCTTGTAGCTGCTGCCATCGGCCTTGTTGAACTGCACGTTGGACACGTAGTAAATAAACCGCGTGACCCGGAAGCTGTCGCCGGCCGCGGTTTTGTAAGCTGCCTTACTCTTAGTCAGGTCAAGGTCGACGTCGCCGACTGTGTGCTCGAATTCAATGTCCACCGTACCTGCGCCGGTGGGGGTTGCGTCTTTGTCCTTTTTGCAGCCGGTAAACAGGGCTGCCACCAAGGCAGCCGACAGTACGAGCGAAGAAACTTTGAGGGATTGCATGGGATTGAAAAGTTGGGTACGAAGGCCCGCACGCTTCATAGCGGTACGCGGGACGAAAAAAGTTCGCCACCGGGCCTTCAAAAAATAAAAATTGAGGATGCGCCACTGCGCAGGCTGCGGCAGTTGCTTGCCGCCAAGCCCCGCCACCGGAATGGAGGCTGCCTCGGCAGTTCCTTCGGGTGGGTTGAAACCAGCTTTTTACTTACCCAATCGGGGGTTGAAATACGTCGGCCAGGGCGACGGCAGGCAGCGCCGGCACGGGGGGCACTGCGTAGCGGGGGCGGGCGACGCCTACGGCCGGGGCTGCCGTTGGCAGCAGCAGGCGCAGGGGCAGCAGGGCCTCAAACTTTATTTTGGTGAAGCCGGTAGCCGGGGCTTTGCTTTCGGCATCGGCGGCGCGGCGGAGCGTTTTGGCCAGGTGGCACTGCCCGTTGCAGTGCAAGTTGGGCCGGGCCTTGTTCACGCAGTACGCCTGGGTAATAGCGGCGCGGTTGAGGGCGAATTGCAGCACCAAAAGCTCCTGCCCCAACGTCTGGAACAGCAGCACAGCCACCAAAAAAACGGCCAGCAAACGGCGCACGGTATCGCAGGAAAAACGGGGGTGAACGTCCTAACAAAGATACCAGTCAAAAATTCACCACTTAAAAACCGCGATTGCAGCGGCAGGCCAATGGGCTAAAACGCCAACAGGGCTGCCGCCTGCTCGCGCAGCAGTTGGTTGCTGAGGGGGTTGGCCAGGGTGCCATCGGCCTGCAAATCTTTGCCGATAAAGGGCAGGCGCACCCGCTGCGGCAGCACAGCCGTGCCGAGGTACATCAGGATGTCGGTGAGGTGGCTCAGGGCGGGGCCGGCGCCCTGGCCGCCGTCGCTGAGGCCCACGAGGGCCGCCTTTTTGCCCCGCAGCCCGCCGGGGTAGGGGAGGCCGTCGATAAACGCTTTCAGTACCCCCGGAAACGAGCCGTTGTACTCGGGTACGAAAATTACGAGCTTGTCAGAAGCGTTGAGGTGGGCGGCCAAGGCGTTGAAATCAGCGTGTTTTCCGGCGTTGTGGTAGAGGGCCGAAGTGGTGAAATCGGCCGGTAAAACCGTCAGGTCAAGAAGCTGAAACGCGGCTCCGAGTTCGGTCAGGATGGTGGCGTAGCGGCGGGCGAGCTGCCCGGCCCGGGAGCCGGGCCGATTGGTGCCAATGAGGAGAGTAATCAAGTGCTGACGGGGTTTCGGTGGCTTGCTCAATGCAGGCCGTTAGTCATCAACCGGCAAGCCGACGCCGAGGTTATGGCCAGCCGCTGGTGCGAAAACGTCTCTTCCATGACAGAAGAAAAATTTGGCCTAAAGCAGCCGCAGCCCCAACTCAAAATCGCCTTTAGGGCGCAGCGTAATCAGCGGTTGCTGGATGACGGCCGGCTGCCCGGCCGGCCATTCCAGCTCGAAATGCCGGAGGATTTCCAGCACCACCAACTGCATTTCGGTGAGGGCAAACTGCATCCCAATGCACAGGCGCGGGCCGCCGCCAAAGGGCGCGTAGGCGTAGAGCGTGAGCAGCTTAGCCGCCTCGGGCGCGAAGCGGGCGGGCCGAAAATCCTCGGGGTCGGGCCAGTATTTGGCGTCGTGGTGCAGGCCGTGGAGGTAGATGGAAAACAGGGTGCCTTTGGGAATGCGCAGGCCCTGGTACTCGTCGTCGGCGAGGGCCACGCGGTCCACCATCCAGGCAGGCGGGTAGAGGCGCATGGCCTCCTGCACGGCGTGCAACGCGGTATTGAGCCGAGGCAAATCGTCGAAGGCAGGCGGAGCGCTGGCCAGTCCGGCGGCGGCCCGCTCGGTGCGGATTACGGCCTGCTCCGGCGGGTGGCGGGCCAGCAAATACAGCAGCCAAGTGAGGGCATTGGCGCTGGTTTCGTGGCCCGCCACCAGCAAAATCAGGGCTTCGTCGAGCACTTGCTCGGGGCGCATGGGCTGGCCATCGTCTTCGTAGCGGGCGTCGAGCAGCATTTGCAGCAGGTCGTCGGGCGGCGGCGCGGCGGCGGTTTCGGCGGCGCGGCGGCGGGCAATGTAGCCGCCGAGCAGGGCGCGCAATTCCGCCACCAGGCCGTCGTGGTAGCGGAAGCCGCCGCGCAGCCACTGCCAGGGCCGCAGGTACGGCTGCCGGATGGTGCGCACGTAAAACGCCTGAATCTCGGTGACGAGGGCCGAAAGCCGGTCCAGCTCCGCGTCCGAAAAATCGGAGCTGAACACCGAACTGGCGATAATGCGGAAAGTGAGGCGCGTCATCAGGGCGTGGGCCGCCACGGTGGTGCTGCCGCCGCCCGCCGCCGCCTGCGCCCGCAGCGGGGCCAGGGCGTCGGCCACCAGGCGCTGCATAAGGCCCGCAAGGCCCGCCACCCGCTGCCGGTGAAAACCGGGCTGGATGAGCCGCCGCTGCCGCAGCCAGTCGGCCCCGTCGTTGGTGAGCAGGCCGTGGCCCACATAGCGCGAAAAGCCCCGCGTAAAGCTCGATTTGGCGTAGTTGCGGTGGTTTTTCTGCAAGATGTGCTGCGTCAGTCCGGGGTCGCGCGTCAGCACCGACTTCACAAACCCGCCGATGAAAAGCTCCAGCGTATCGCCGTATTTTTCCAGTACGGCGTTGAGCTCCGGCAGGGGGTTGCCGGCCAGTGCCACCGAGCGCCGCAGGCTTTGCCAGCGCGGCACCCGTGGCAAAGGCTTTGGCAAGGTAACAGGTTCGGCGTCGGGCATTGTCAGGTTAATTTAGGATATTCTGCCTCACATCAGCGTTCCCGCTCAATCGTGTAATTAATGAGCTGCTCCAGCGACGTGCGACTGGGCGATTCCGGGAAGGTGTGCAAAATAATAATTGCCTGGTCGCGGTAATTTTTCATGGCTTGAATAGCGTAATCCAAACCGCCCGATTTAATTACAAAATCAATGACAAACTGCACCCGCTCGCGGTGGCCTTCGTTGTTTTTTACGTTGAATATAACCCGCCGTTTCTCTAGCCACGACGCTTGCTGCAAGGCATAGATGAGTGGCAGCGTCATTTTTTTCTCTTTAATGTCGATGCCGACGGGCTTGCCGATTTCGGCGGTGCCGTAATCAAATAAATCGTCTTTAATTTGAAAGGCGATGCCGACTTTTTCGCCAAATAAGCGGGCGCGCTCGATGGCCTCTTTGTCGGCCCCAGCCGAGGCGGCGCCCACGGCGCAGCACGAGGCAATGAGCGAAGCCGTTTTTTGGCGAATGATGTCGAAGTACACCTCTTCGGTGATGTCGAGCTTGCGGGCTTTCTCAATTTGCAGCAACTCGCCTTCGCTGAGCTCACGCACGGCGCGGTTCACGATTTTCAGCAGGTCGAAATCGTCGTTTTCGAGGGCCAGCTGCAAGCCGCGCGAGAGGAGATAATCGCCGACGAGTACGGCTATCTTATTTTTCCACAGGGCGTTGATGGAGAAAAAGCCCCGGCGGTAGTTCGACTCGTCCACTACGTCGTCGTGCACCAGGGTGGCGGTGTGCAGCAGCTCGATGAGGGCCGCGCCCCGGTAGCTGGCGGGCGGCAGCGGGTCGCCGGTGTTGGGTTCGGCGCGGGCGGCGCGGGCCGTCAAAAACACAAACATGGGCCGTATCTGCTTGCCCTTGCGCTTGATGATGTAGCCCATTATCTTGTCGAGTAGCAGCACCTTGGTCTGCATCGACTGGCGGAACGTGTTTTCAAATTCGTCCATCTCGGCCGCAATGGGGGCCTGAATCTGGGCGAGGGTGGGCGGTAGCGGCTGCGACATTTCGGGCGCGAAGGTAGGGCCAGCGGCCGGGCTGTACATTCGCGCCATGCTTACCCACGCTCCTTTTGTGCTCACTGGCCCCCGGCACGGCCGCCCGTTTGCCGTCGATGCCACTTACCAGGCCGATGGCAAAGCCAAGCCGGTGGTCGTGTTCGTGCACGGTTTCAAGGGGTTTAAGGACTGGGGGCACTTCCCGTTGGTGGCCGATTTTTTTGCCGCGCAGGGCTTCGTGTTCGTCAAGCTCAACCTGTCGCACAACGGCGTGGTGGTGGGCGGCCACGGCGATTTAGAAGACCTGGAAGCCTTCGGCCGCAACAACTTCAGCATCGAGCTCAATGACGTTGGCCAGGTCATCGACGCGCTGTTTGCGGCCGGGGCCACGCCCGTGCCCGCCGCCGAAATGGACCTAGCCCGCCTCTGCCTCGTGGGCCACAGCCGGGGAGGCGGCCTGGTGCTGCTCAAAGCCGCCGAAGATGCCCGTGTGCGGGCCGTGGCCACCTGGGCCGCCATCGCCGACGTGAACCAGCGTTGGCCCCAAGCCGTGCTGGAGGAGTGGCAGCGCACAGGCGTGCTGCACGTGCCCAATGCCCGCACCGGCCAGCAACTGCCTTTGTATTATCAAATTGTCGAAGATTATTTCGCTAATCGGCACCGCCTCGACATTCCGCACAACGTGCGCCGCCGCCTCAAGCAGCCGCTGCTGCTCGTGCACGGCGACGACGACGAAACCGTGCCCGTGGCCGCCGCCCACCACCTCAAACAGCTGAAACCCGACGCAGCGCTGCACCTGGTGCCGGGCGCTACGCACATGTTTGGCGGGGCGCACCCCTGGCCCCACACGGCCCTGCCCGAGCCGGCCGCAAGCGTAGCCGCCGCCACGGCTGATTTTTTTAAGCAACAAGCATGAAGCCAGCATTTACGGTACATCTGTTGCTCGGCTCTAACCTGGGCGACCGGGCCGCGCTGCTGGCCGTTGCCCGGCAGCAATTGGTGGCGGCCATTGGCCCCGCAGTGGCCACCTCGGCCCTTTATGAAACCGCCGCCTGGGGCCGCGAAGACCAGCCCGCTTACCTCAACCAAGCCCTGGCCCTGGCTACCACCCTAGCGCCGCTGGCGCTGCTGGCACAATGCCAGGCAGTAGAGCAAGCTGCTGGCCGCGAGCGGCTTGAGCGCTGGGGCAGCCGCACATTAGATGTGGACATCCTGCTTTATGGCGAAGCACAAATCGACCTGCCTACCCTGATTGTGCCGCACCCGCGCCTAGCCGAGCGGCGCTTCGCGCTGCTGCCGCTGGCCGAAATTGCCGCCGAAATTCAAGTGCTAGGCCACCGTTGCACCGTAGCCCAGCTACTGACCAACTGCTCCGATTTGCTGCCCGTGCGCCGCTGGTCCGCCTAGCAAAATCAGCCCGGTGCGGCGTCCACTGCGGGCAAGTGACTTAAGGCGTTTTCGCTCGCCACTCCTTTAAGCAACGGCCAGTTAACTAGTGGTGTAGCTCGTAGCTTGTTCGCGTTATGCCCCACCCGAACGCTCGAGTAAAGCAGCCAAAAAGCCAGTAAAACACTGCCCAGCCACGGGGCTTGGTGGCGGGCCGACCACGCTGGCCACCGCGCCAGCACCAACAGCAAAACGGGCGCTACCACCGCCGCTAGGTAGCGCTCGGTGTCGTGCAAGCCGGCAGCGCCGCGGGCAAGGTTGGTGGCGGCTACATGGGCTGCCACGTTTATCAGCAGGAGCCACCATAGCAAACGCAGGCTATTGGTTGACAGTGTTTTTTGAGGAGAATGCACTCTGTCACGCGGCCATAGCGCCAGCAACAGCCCCGGTAAGGCCAGCGCCCACAGCAGGGGCAGGGCTGCCCGCCAGTGCACGGCCAACGGCACCAGCCAGCGCAGCAGTACAAAGCCGTAATCGGCTAAGGAGGCCAGCAGCTTAGGGCCGTTGCCCAGGGCTTGGTACACGGGCGGACCGGCCAGTACTTCGGCGTAGTAATTCCATCCCCAAAAGCCTGCTGTGCAGGCCAGGCCGTGCCACAGCAGCTTGCCCCAGTGTCCCCGGGCGGCCCCAGTGGCCAAGAGGCCCACCGCCGCTCCGGCCAGCAAAAAAACGCCCGAAGTGCGCTGCAACGGCAGCAAAAATCCCAGCGCAGTGGCCAGCACCAGCCAGCCGCCGCGCTCCGTCCGCAGCCAGTTTAGCAAACCAAAAAAATAGCCCGCCGCCAGCAGGCCAAAAACCGTTTCGGCCCACACAAACTTGGCGGGCACCAGCACGGCGGTGCTCAGCGCCAGCAGCAGCGGCAGCCAGCGGGCGCGGGCGGGCGGCAACAGCCACCCCGCCGCCCGGCTCCACAGCAACAGCTGGCCCAGCAGGGCCGCGCCGTGCAAAATCCGCAGCCACAGCGGTGAGTAAAATACCGCCAGCAGCGCCGGAAATAGTGGCCCCCAGTAGCGGTAGGGAAGGCCATCGACATCCACCAGGCCCAAGCCCAGGCGCAGGTGCCGGGCCGTGGCCAGGTAGTGCGCCGAATCGGAAGTGCCGCCCAGGCCCGGCGCTACCATCCACGCAAACAATGCCAGCAAAACCACGGCAGCCAGTAAGATTGACGCAGCGCGGGCAGATTGCATGGGTTTGCTTGGAGGTGCCGGGAGTGCTTCGTAGCGAGCGGTAGGGTTTAGGCGGAGGCAGTGGTGGCGGCCGGAGCAATTTTTTTCACCAGCCCTTGCAGCACCTTGCCGGGGCCGCACTCCACAAAATGCGTGGCGCCGTCGGCGGTCATGTGCGCCACAAGCTGCGTCCAGCGCACGGGGGCGGTGAGCTGGGCCAGTAGGTTGGCTTTGATTGCGGTAGGGTTGGTGTGGGGGCGGGCGTCCACGTTTTGATAAACGGGGCAGCGGGC